>JBAXFZ010000040.1:0-16451 GCA_037139685.1 Bacteroidota bacterium | reverse complement strand
GGTCGCGCCAGGTGAGGATTGTGGGGTTTATCGCTTTCGGGCTGGGACTTTTCCAGTCAGGGATTGTCTTTCTTCCCAAACTGGCGGTCGGTCTTTTCGGGGTTGAGCCGTCGAGGGCAAGTTTTATGCTGCTCCCGGTAGTGATTGCCACCGCGATCGGTTCCCCGCTCGGCGGGCGGATGGTTGACAAGGTCGGGTCGAAGGTGATCATAATCACGGGACTGGTTATCGCTTCAACAGCCCTTTTCCTGCTTAGCCTGCTGATGAGGAATATTGTCATCTATTATACTGCCGAAGCCTGCCTCGGTTTCGGACTTGCCATGCGCGCCTCCCTGAATTATATCATGCTGAATGAGGTTAAGGCGATAGAGAGGGCGTCAACACAGGGAATTCTCGTCATTTTCGTCTCCATCGGCCAGCTCACCGGCGCAGCGCTTGTCGGGGCCATCTCCGCCGCCACACCCGGAAAAGCCTCGGGTTTCGGACTGGCCTTCATGGTGATGACTTTCCTTTCAGTATCACTTGTCATTCTTGCCTTTTTCCTTAAAAACAGGAAAGAGGAACTGGCCGGAAGATAATTAATTTAGAATTGATCTAAATAAATCAATTATCTTTGCAACATGAAAATTATGACCGATATGCATAAAAAAACATATCGGTTAATTCCTTAATTTTGCCATATAAAATATTCGTCTATGAACAATGCCATATTTAACATGGAGCGTCCGCAGAATGAGCATACCCTCAGTTATGCCCCGGGATGCAAAGAGAGAAAAGCACTGAATTCGGAACTCGACAGGATGAGTTCCGAGGTAATCGACATCCCCCTGGTCATCGGCGGGAAGGAGGTGCGCACCGGCAATACCGGGACGGTTGTTATGCCGCACGACCACCAGCATCGCCTGGCCACCTATCACAAGGCCGGTGAGCCTGAGATCAGGATGGCAATTGAAGCAGCCCTGAAGGCGCACAGGGAGTGGGAATCGTTCCCATGGGTCGACCGGGTTTCCATAACCCTGAAAGCCGCTGAGCTGATTTCGAAGAAATACCGGTCGGTTGTGAATGCCGCCACCATGCTGGGGCAGGGGAAAAGCGCCTACCAGGCAGAGATCGATGCCGCCTGTGAAACCATCGACTTCCTCAATTTCAATGCCTATTTCATCACCGAGATCTACAAGGAGCAGCCTCATTCGCAGCCCGGTATCATCAACCGGGTAGAATACAGGCCGCTTGAAGGATTTGTATTCACGGTGACACCGTTCAACTTCACGGCCATTGCCTCAAACCTGAACATGGCGCCCGCACTGATGGGCAACACCTCCGTGTGGAAACCGGCAACCACCTCGCTGCTTTCAAACTATTACCTGATGAAAATCTTCCAGGAGGCCGGTCTTCCCGACGGGGTTATTAACTTCATCCCCGGAGCCGGCAGCCTGATCGGCAAGACTGTACTGGGGCACCGCGACATGACCGGGATCCACTTCACAGGGTCCAACAATACCTTTAACAGCCTCTGGCAATCGGCCGCCCAAAATATGGGCAATTACCGTTCTTATCCGCGCATTGTCGGGGAAACAGGCGGCAAGGATTTCATCTTTGTTCATCCCTCCTCTGATCCGCAGGAGGTGTCGGTAGCCATCGTGCGCGGTGCTTTTGAATACCAGGGCCAGAAATGCTCCGCAGCTTCGCGTACCTACCTGCCTGAATCGATGTGGAATGATGTCAAATCGCGCATCGGGGATATGATAAGCCAGATTACGGTCGGGGATGTCCGTGAATTCAGCCATTTTATGAATGCGGTGATCGACGAGGCCTCTTTTGACAATATCATGGGTTATATCGATTATGCAAAAAAATCGGCAGATGCGGAGGTGATCTACGGCGGAACCGGGGATAAATCAAAGGGTTATTTCGTTCAGCCTACCGTTATAAAGACGACAAATCCGCATTTCAAAACAATGGAGGAGGAAATTTTCGGACCCGTGATGACAATTTATGTATACAAGGATAAGGATTTTGAAGAGACGCTTCATATCTGCGACCAGACTTCGCCATACGGCCTTACCGGGTCGGTCTTTTCGAAGGATCGCGAAGCCATTAACAAGGCCTGCCGTATCCTTCGCTATGCTGCCGGTAATTTTTACTTCAACGACAAACCCTCGGGAGCGGTGGTCGGGCAGCAGCCCTTCGGCGGCGCGCGCGGTTCCGGAACCAATGACAAGTCGGGCAGCCACCTGAACCTGTTAAGATGGACAAATCCCCGCACGATCAAGGAGACCCTGATCCCATCGACCGAATTCACCTATCCCTATATGAAGGCGGATAAATGTCACTGACAGCCTAAAATCCTGACTCAGCCTGCCCGGGAGCCAATGCCGGTTCCCGGGCAAGGCTTTTAAAACGCGTGGTGAAATCCAATCGAAAAGGTCACCGGCAATGGTTGCTTTACATGAGCCGTGGTTTCCCGGTTGATTTTGTCGATCTGTTCCTGGAAATCAGGGCCGTGTATGGGATAGTTGATGTCGAGATCCAGCCCGTTTTTCTTATGGGGACCGAACCTGAATTCCAGCCCGGCCCCGGGTGCAAACCCGTAAAACACCTTATTATAGGCGGAGGCCCCCACAACCATGGTCCCGCCATTAACGCCATACATGATTTTTATATTTGGCCTGACGGCATAACGTGAGGTGGATGGCAGGATATGGATGGTTACGCCTGTATTCCATCCGAATCCGAACAGGTAATAGCCCCCGGCCGCGAATACCGAAAAATAGGGGATAGGCAGGTAAGCGATTTTCAGTCCTAACAACCCTCCATAATCAAGACCGAATCCTATGCCAAGATCAGCCTGGTGCCGTTCATTCCGGTTGGCCGCTGTTTTTTGAATTCCCGGGCTGCCGGCGTAGTTTATGGTATCGGTGCTGAGTGATGACGGTGCTTGCTGATGGATGGTGTATTTGATGCCTGCAATTACGCCGACGTTGCCAAACGGTGAACTGATGCGCAACCTCTGGCCGGGTTCACCGGTGGAACCGGAAGCCGTCCCGTCGATTTTCTTTTTGTAATCCCAGCTTTTACTCCGGGTATCCATTGTGCCCAGCCGGTCAGCTCCATTCTCAATATATTCAGTGTATTTTCCGGACACTGGTGAACAGGTGATCCCGTCAACTTGGATTTCGCCAAAAAATGAAACTGCCCGGCTCATCCTGAATTCTGCGCCGAGTGCCGCCTGGACGCCGACAGCCACACCACCGTAATCCCTGGTCTTCATCTCCCGGTCAACAGCGGCTGAATAGGATGTTGCCTCTTCAGTCTGGTGCTCCTCCGTGGTTAATTCGTTCAAAAAGCCAATTTTGACACCCAGCCTTGCATAGGTGGCCATTTTTTTAAAGGGATAGGTGAGAACCACTGCCGGTACGAGGCTGAGCATTCTCCCGTTCAATTTATAATCACCGGTGACCCTGGTGTTTTCAAAAGGATGAACTGAAGAAAAAATAATATAATTGTAGTCTGATTTTACCCGGAAACCCGAAAAATAATCCACCCCCAGTTCCAAGCCAATATAGTCGCCAAGTTGGTATCCTGCCGAAAGAACGATGGGAATCCCGGAGCCGATCCCTGATTTTTTATAATCAACTGTATTTTCACTGGTTTGGTCAGCGGTGATCCTTGCTGCAGTGCTGACGGCAGCACCGCCGCCGCCGCGAAAATATATCGTCTGAGCCTGGATAAAAATTCCTGTAAACAGGATGACAACCAGGAGGATTCCCGATTTTTTCATGGTATCGGCGATTAAAGATTAATGAATTGCATTTTTTTAAGGTTACCTGATGCGGAACAGTAAACCGACAACAACCCCGGCATTGTTAAATGCAAAGTTTTGAATGGCAACTTCATCCGGCTGATCAGCCGGGATGGTTTTATTGTTGTCGAGCGATTTTACAAAATCCCAGTGGTTCTGGTTCACAGTTCTCGACCCCATCTTGTCAACCCCGTCTTCAGTATATTTGGTATACTTGCCATGTTTAGGTGAATAGCTGATCCCGTCGACCTGGATCTCGCCGAAAACAGATACCAGCTTATTCAAAGGATATTCTGCTCCTGCCGCAGCCTGGACTCCAACAGCAATTCCGCCATAATCAACGCTTTTTGTAATAATTTCAGTATGATTTGAGCCCGGGGCTACATGGTCGTTAAAAATCACACGGTTCAGAATTCCCAGTTTCAATCCCAGCCGGGCATACGGATTTACTTTGCCTGCCGGAAAAGTCAATACAGCTGCGGGAACGAGGCTTAACATGGAGCATTGTTTTTTTGTTTCCACCGAAACCGTACCATAATCAATTGTGTTGGATACTGCAAAGCCTGCCAGGTAATTAACGCCGAGTTCAATACCGAGGAATTTGTTGAATTTGTATCCTGCCGCGACGGCAAAGGGCAGTCCTGTCCCGTTCCCTGCCTCTTTTGAGGTGACTTTTTCAATGTTCCCGGAACCGATATTTATTGTATAATCGGGAATAATGTCGGGAGAGGTGCTTAACGCGGCACCGGATCCTCCGCGCAGGTAAATTGACTGTCCCTGGATACAACTTCCGGCAAGCAGGAGCCAGGTCAGGAAAACACAGGATTTTCTCATAATGGCTGTTTTTTATGATTCTCAAAGAATCTGCAATGCGATTCTCCCATTATTTGGAATCATTTTGTTTCAGTTGATCAGTTCAAAAAAGCCCTTCTCTTCATTATACCCGAATACCTCGCCGGTTTCAATGATATAGTGCCAGCCGATCAGTTCCAGGCTCCCTTCACGATATCTTTTTTCAATGTATGGATAGGTGAGAAGGTGCCGCAGTTGTTCCACCACGTTAATCTGTTCTGCCATCCACTCCCTTGCTGCTGCGGAGTTCTCACCCGGAAGCAGGTTCAGTACCTTTTCCCTGACGGTTTTTGAAAGTTTAAGCCAGTTCCGCGTATGCGGGAGATGGCTGAGCTCATCATCGGTTTTAAACAGCGCCGCGCAGCCGCCGCAATTTGAATGGCCGCACACAAGGATGTTGTCGACCCCAAGCGACTGGACTGCATATTCGATGGCAGAGGTTATCCCAAGGTAATCCCCTTCGGCCTGGTAAACAGGAACTATATTGGCAACGTTCCGGATGACAAAAATTTCCCCGGGAAGTGTTTTGGTGATGAGGTTAGGTACGACACGGGAATCGGAACAGCCGATAAACAGCGTATGCGGATATTGGGAATCACTGATCTTGCGGAATAGTTCCTGATGCGTTTCGAAGTCGGTCTTGCGGAATTCAACAATTCCCCTGATCAGGTTTTCCATGGTAAACAGTCGGGTCAGTTTTTCCTGATGGACTGCAGCCCGTTTTCAGCCATGTGCCTTGCAAAGCCGTCATAACCCGATTCTTTGATCATGGCGATGCAGCCGGCCCTGTTCGACTTGAAAACGATGGCAAAGACTTTGGAAAAGAAATTGTTGAATTTGCTGCAATCCATGGGGTTGGCAAATTCTTTGCAATCGGCACAACTGGAATAGGAATGTTCGATATTACAGCTGCGGATTTTGCACCAGGATGCTTTACTGTTTTCATGGCAACCCGGGCAGGAACCCGACAGGTATTTTTTGCACGCCCCGCAATAGAGCCCGCAAAAGGCAACCAGGCCTTTATCCGCGATAACAGGTTTCATAGGATATGATTTAATCTTATACTCAGGTTAATTATATTTTCCTGCATAACAAAAATGATAAAAAAAAGCGAAATGACAAAATTTTCGTCATTTCGCTTTTTACGCACAAACACATCTATTTTTTTCGGGTGTTCGTGATTGCTTCGCAATTCGCTATTTCGCCATTTATTGCAATGGAGTGACCACCTCGAGCAATTCCGGTAGGTCCATTCCGAGTTTCTTCAGATGTTCGATCTTCGGGACACCGTTTTTGGTCCAGCCCCTGCGTTCGTAAACGGCGTCAAGCAATTGTTCGTACCGGTTTTCACGGTATTCGCGCAGTACCTTCATTTTCTCCCCGGTTGTTTTGCCGGAAGGATCAAAATTAACCTGCTCGAGCAGCTGCTTGTCGTAGCGCTCGGCGCGCGATTCGTATTCTTCAGCGGTAACGGGTCCGCAGGCCCTGTAGGGCTGGGCGTCGTGCAGGCGCAATCCCTTGCCCTGGCGGATATTAAAGATGCGCTGGAAGTTATATACCCGTTCCGACATGCGTATGATTTCGTGCTTGTCGATGGCCGAACCCGTAACGGCATTGAAAATGGTCACATAGTTGTCGACATGCTGCGGAACCTTTGCCGGTTCAGCCTGCTGTGAATTGTCTTCCGGTTCCACGTCATTCCATGGAAGTTTGCAGAATCCTGCAAGACCGAACCAGGTGCGGAACATCGGGAAGTAGTGAAGGGCCTCTGCCTTCTTTTCAAATGTAGGGATCTGGTTGTTCACCATATCCATAAAGATCAGCCAGGCTTCGTCGTGCTGGGGACCCTTGTTTGTCATGGCATAACCGCCCTGCTGGGCCAGTGATTCCTTGGAGACATATTGCGAATATTCAAGTCCCTTGTTTTCCATGCCGATATCCTGCATGAAGTTAGGATCGCCCCAGCCGTTCTTTGCAAACAGCTCTTTCATCTTGTGAACCCCCAGGCCTGCCGTTACACCGAATCCTTCGCCGCGCGACAACTGGTGGAGCAGCTCCATGGCTGTGTCGGCGTTGCCGAAGTTCAGTTTCAGTCCGCCGGTGCGCTCTTCGTTCAGGATCCCGTTTTCGAAGCATTCCATCACAAACCCGAGGATGCTGCCCCAGCTGATTGTGCAGATGCCATAGGTGTCGCAATAGAAGTTGGCCTCTATGGTGAAGTCGGGATTGAATATCCCGGCAATGGAACCAAGCGAGGAGGTTGTTTCATATTCAGGACCATCGACAATCACCTTGTCGCCCTTATAGGGGCCTGAACGCAGTTCGTAATTGTCAACTCCCTTGGCACAGGCCATGTTGCAGCCGACCCAGCAGCCGTCGGGGACATTCTGGGTAAAGAACGATTTCCATACATCCCCGCTGATTTTAACGGCGTCAGGGTGACTCCCGAACTTGAAATTGTTGACGGGGAGGAGGTCGTAATCATTCATGACGAGGGTGAGGTGGGCTGTTCCTTTCGAGCGCATTTCGCACTGCTTGTCATCAAGTTCGCGCATCTCCTTGTTAAAGGTACGGCCGCGCTCCTGGATGGCCTCCATATTTACAACGTTGTTGCGGTTGCCGCCTATGGTCTTAACATGTGCAACTATGGCTTTTATCTTCTTGTCGCGCAGCACGGTTCCGATACCGCCGCGTCCGGCCTGTTTGAGCCTGACCTTTTTGCGTTTGATGTCGTAGAAACTGAAATTGAGCATTCCTATCAGGGAATGTTCGGCAGCAGTTCCGGCGGAAACAACGGAAACATTGTATTTGTCTTTTTCATTCCCCGGGATGGCCATCATATCATGCAGTTCCTCTGCAAGAACATGGCTGTCGGATGGCAGGTCGCCGGCTTCGTAGATCTCAATGACCTCCCGTTCTTCTTCAAAAACCACCATCACCTCCTGGTCCGATTTTCCCTGGATCTCCAGTGCGTCGAAACCGCAGAATTTAAGGAAGGGTCCGAAAAACCCGCCGACATTTGAGTCGACAACTATGTCGGTTTGGGGGCTGATGGCGCAGCATATGGCCTTTCCGCTTCCCGAATACTGGGTAATCCCGCAGCAAGGTCCTCCCGATATGACGATCTCGTTTTCAGGATCATTCCACCGGGTGGCGGGTTTGGTGGCATCCCAGAGCAACCGCAGATCAAATCCCTTGCCGCCGATGAATTTATCCTTCATCTCCTGCGAAACAGGTTTTTCCTTGATCGTGTTATCTCCAACGTTGATGTAAACCGTACGGTTGTTATAGCCTTTGTCAATAGGCGCCCAGGTGTATTTATACTGGGCAAGCAATTTATGCGATTTCCTGAAATCTTCGAAAGTCATAACGGTTTGTTTGTTTTTGTGAATTTAATAACGAAACAAAAGTATGAAAAATTGGGATTGTAAACACCAATCAATCAAAAAGTTCGATAGGTTTTCCTGTGCATATCGCAAAAAGTAAACCGTAATTCGGCCCCTACGATCTTCCCAGGTCTTCGTCTTCAGGAAAGGAAAGTTCATGCCAGCTGTAAAGTCCCTCGAGCAGCCTGTCACGTTTTTCCTGCGGGCTCAGCCGGTCATAAGCTTCCCGTGCTTCCCGTGCTTTCCTGCGTTTTTCCTCCTCGATGTAGTGGATGTTTTCGGTGTACCTCTCTTCCACGCATTTCTGGAGGAAATCGCGGGCGACGGTCGGGAAAAGTTCCAGCAGGAGCTCATCTTTCTCATTGTCGGCAAGTTTCATATCGCCGTACTCCTCAAAAACGGTATTTTCCTGTTTCTTGTAGTTCTTGGTATCATATGGCGTCTCTTCCCTCACCCCGGTAAGTTGTTCCCTGAAGTCGGGGTCGACCGGGATCGGGGTGCGGCCGTAGATTCCCTTTACCAGGTTGACAAACTGGATAGATTTGGTTGTGAAGTACGGGAGATCCTTGTTTTCGTCGATCACGCAGTTGACAGCCTGTACCCCGACGATCTGGCTGGTTGGTGTGACCAGCGGGGGGCATCCCGATTTAATGCGGACAAGGGGAACCAGTTCCAGCACACGAGGGAGGAGGTGGTCAAGTTTCAGCTGCTTTAGCTGGGCATGCATATTGGTATACATCCCGCCGGGAATTTCGGCTTTTTTTACCGCCTCATCCGGTTCGGGAAACTGAAAATATTTTTCGATTTCAAGGCAGGCTGCCAGCAGTTCCTCCTCCCGGTCGTGTTTGGCCATATAGATGGCCTTCACAAAAAGTTTGTTGATATGCTTTGGCAATTTATCCCTGGTAAAGTCGAAGTCGACAGGGAATACCGAACATGTGTCAAATTCAGAGAGCTCCTTTCGGATGATCTTCAGCTCCTTGTCGATAGCCACAACAGCATCAGGGTTAACGCCGGTATCGATCCCCATCTTGTCACAGAAGATGTGGATCAGTTCATAGGCTGGTGCGGCCGGGCCGCCGGCGAAATTCCATATGTTTGTATCTACGATATCAACGCCGTTGATTATAGCTGATAGAACCGAAGCCAGTCCATATCCGGGCGTGCAGTGGGTGTGAAAATCGATGGGCACCCGGACTTCTTCTTTCAGCCTCCTGATCAGTTTGCCTGTCTGGGACGGTGAAATGAGCCCGGCCATATCTTTGATGGAGATCATATCGGCCCCGAGGGCTTCAAGCTGGCGTGCCTTTTCGACAAAGTAATCGATGGTGAAGATGTCGTGCGGAAGCGCTTTGAAGTGGATCCAGGAACGGAATTTCTGCCGGGTCGAAAATTTCGGATCTACTGTAAAGCTGATTGCGCAATCGGCAATACCCCCGTTTTGTTTGACATATTTGATTGTCGATTTCATGTTTTCCACATCATTGAGGGCATCGAAAATCCTCATGATGCCGATACCTGACTGAACTGCCTGGCGGTTGAAACCTTCAATAACCTCCTCAGGATAAGGGTTGTACCCGAAAAGGTTCCGTCCCCTTGAGAGTGCCGTCAATTTTGAAACTTCACCTACAGCTCCCTTGATCTTTTCAAGCCGGACCCATGGATTTTCCGAGAGGTACCGCATGATCGAATCCGGAACTGCTCCTCCCCATACCTCCATGGCATAGAAGTGAGCATCCTTATAAAAGGGTAAAACACGGTCAACCTGTTCCTGGGTCATCCGGGTAGCAAAGAGGGATTGCTGGCCATCACGCAGGGTAAGATCCCTGACCTTCAACGTACTTCTCGACATGTTGCGTTATTTGTGTTAATTATTTAACAGTAACGCAAAAGTAGTGAATTCAACAATTCAAATGATGTAATTTATGATTTCCCGAATGTTTTAATCGGGACAGGCATGAAACTGGCATTCCGGCTCCCGGTATCGGGGGAGGAATCCGGTTTGACCGCATGGGCGCGAAGAGAGGAAATCCAGGGGATGGATTCGGGTTTTAGTGAAGTAACAACAGTTCACCTGACGGTTTTAATCAGAATGACCGGCACTGTGATGACGCTTCTGGTGGCTGCGATGTCTGTGCCGTGCATGGCTCTCCGGTGTTCTGAAAAGATATATAACCGCAGGAACTCCTGCGGCAATAAGGGCGATGACACCTGCGATAATGGTAACATCCATGCCGTCGTAATGGTTCCCTGCCTTAAAGAGGTTTACGGAATAACCCGCAAGCCAGAAAAAGAGGAGGAACATCTCGAAAAAGAAGAGAAGCTTAAGGAATTTCAACTGTGATTTCTTGACATACCACTCATGTGAGACATGCATGTTGAGATTTTTCAGCAGGTTCTGATAAAACCATACCGTCGCGATAACGATCAGCCCCTCTGTAATTCCAACTGAAAAAATTGATTTGTCGGCGGTAAAGTTTCCTGAGAATACAGTAATAAAAAAACTGTCAGCCCAATGCCATAAATTTATCATAATCATCATGACGAGGCAAACCATTGAAAGGAATACCCCGAACTGGCGTTTCCATGTTTTTGCAACGGTTAACAGGATGATGCCGAGCGCCCCGAACAAAGCGACCCAGGTACTGGCATGAAGGAGTTTTGCGACAACCACAAAGGAAATGGCAAGGAGCATATAGGAAGCCGGCTTGAGATAGGTAATATAAAGATCGGAGTGATAAAATCCTTTTCGGGAATGTGATACGCTATGTGATCTCTTAGTTGTTGATTCTGGCATATATTTGGGTTCAATAAATAAATGAAATGAAAACTGTTCCGGGGGACAAACTTGTATAGGGAATAGCCCCTGTAGGAAAAGCAACTGCAAGTCCAAACCAGTTCATGAATTCCTGCATTCACTCATCAGGTTCTTCAAGCCTGTTTTTCAATTCTTCCTTTTCAATCTCCAGGCCGGCAATCTGCCGGAGTTTTTGTTCGATGCTGCGTTTTGCCGAGATGATCCTGGATTCAACCCCGATCAGTGCATCTTTATCTTTGTCGGATGAAATGATTATTTCCCGGTGATCTTCGAGTTCGATCAGGTAAGACTTTTCTTTTTCCATTGCCTCCTGAAGTTCGAAAATATCGGCTGAAAGCCGGGAAAGGGTAAACTGCATTTTCACCTCCCAGTTTTTCTTTTTGTAGCGGAAAAAATCATCAAGCCGTTTTCCAAGAATATCAAAGGCGGTTTGAAGACGGGAATAAAGCTCCTCACGCTGCTCCCTGGCCAGTTTCAGCCCTTTGAAATCCGCCTGTATTTTTTTTAAAAATTCACGCGTCTCTTTGTATTCATGCGATTCTTCAGCCTGGAGAAGCCCCTTTTCCACAAGTGCCTTCAACCGGGTATAGTTTTGTTTCGACTCCTGGTCAAATTGCTGCCGCTCCTCATCCCTCCTCAGTTTGATCATTTCGAAAGCGCCCTGAAGCTTGCCAAACAACTCATCACGATGTTCCCTGGTCAGCTTCGTACTTTTTACCCGGTTCTGCACATCAAGCAGGAAATCCCAGGCCTCTCTTGTGTTTTCAGAATCTGTAGCCATGACACTTGCCTTTTCAATGTCAGGTTTCAGACCGGCATAATTTGAAAGGGCTGTCAATTCAAAATCAAGACGTTCGTCCTCGATTTTCCTGTTAATGGCTGCAAACGCATCCTGGAGCCGGGTGTAGAGCTCTTCACGGTCTTCCCTGCGAAGGACAAGCCCCTTGAAATGGTTCTGAACATCAATCAGAAATCCTTTTGCTTCACGGAGGTTGACAGATTGACTTGCATTTGCCAATCCTGCCTCGAGTATAGCCTTGAGGGTTAAATAATTCTGATACTGACCTCCCTCCTGGGATTTATCCGGCTCCATCATTTTAAATTAACACAATCCGTGAATTCTGATTGGCGATGTAAATTTAGACAGATTCAGATATTTCACAAATATTAATTGTGATATCTTTCATTGTACTTTTAGTATCTTCACTGGCTAAATCCATCACCATGTCAAGATCTTCCCTGCTGAAAAACCAGGACGGTAAAAATTACCTGGTTCCCTTTATCCTGCTAACTTCCCTTTTTTTCCTGTGGGGTTTTGCCCACGGGTTGCTCGATGTGCTTAACAAGCATTTCCAGGAGCTGCTTCATGTGACCCGGGCTGAATCAGGACTTGTACAGTTTTCGGTCTATGGCGGGTATTTCCTTGCTGCCCTGCCTGCCGGTTTTTTCATGAACAGGTTCGGCTATAAGAAGGGGATCATTCTCGGGCTTTTGCTCTATGCAGCAGGGGCCTTCCTTTTTTACCCCGCAGCGGCTTCGCAGTCTTTCTGGCCATTCCTTGCAGCTTTGCTCATTATCGCCTTTGGGCTTGCCTTCCTCGAAACAGCTGCAAATCCATATGTTTCTGTTTTGGGACCTAAGGAAAGTGCCGAACGGCGGCTGAATTTTTCGCAGTCATTTAATGGCCTGGGATGGATATTCGGGCCTCTCATCGGAGGTTTGATCATTTATGGCCTTCAGTCTTCGGGGGAGAACAGCTTTACCTCCATTTCATGGCCGTATCTCGGGGTAGGAGGAGTCGTGCTGCTGGTGGCTTTGTTTTTCCTCCGGACCCCGCTGCCGGAAATCAGGGAGGAACACCTGCCGGGCAGTGACGATAAAAACTACAGTGACCTCCTTAAACATCGCCATTTTATCCTGGCCGTGGTTGCACAGTTCTTCTATGTTGCGGCCCAAACAGGGATAAACAGCTTTTTCATCAATTATACAACCGAAACGATTACAGGGATCTCCAACGCCCAGGCAGCCATCATCCTCTCATTCGGAGGGATGGGGCTCTTCTGGGCAGGCCGCCTTTCGGGCAGTTTCCTGATGAGGTCATTCCTTCCGCACAAACTCTTAACAGCCTATGCCGCCATATGTCTCGTTATGATGCTGATCGTGGTTTGCGGCCTGGGCTGGGTGTCGGTTTCGGCACTGTTTATTACCTACTTCTTCATGTCGATCATGTTCCCGACCATCTTCGTGCTAGGACTGAAGGGGCTTGGTCCCCTTACCAAAAAAGCATCCTCCTTCCTTGTCATGGCAATCGTTGGGGGTGCCCTGTGCCCCATGCTCATGGGATATATTGCCGACCATACGGCCATGCAATGGGGATTTATCATCCCTATGGTCTGTTTTGGCTTCGTGTTCTATTACGGGAAAGCAGGATATAAGGTAAAGTAAAAGTGAAAAATGCAAAGTGCAAAGTGCAAAGTGAAAAGTGAAAAATGCAAATGTTGATTAATCATAATGATACCAGGATATTTCATTTGAGGAAGTCTGAATCTAAAGGACCTCTCCCCGACCATTCCGTTGAAAGGGAGGGAGTAAGGGTGTCCGGAATTCTAGAATATTTCCAATGACGAAATCTTGTCTGTCTTCAGCAAGTTTAAAAACAGAGGAACTTCGAAAAGATGGAAAAGATAAAAAATAATTCCTGTTTATCAGGCTGGTAGAGGGTCTCCCTCCCCTTCAAGGGGAGGGTCGGGGAGAGGTCATTTGCAAGCAAATGAAGGCTTCCTGTTCATAACAGGTATAATTATAATTAATCAGAATGCAAATTATCCATTGCCGTCGTTTTGCATTTTGCACTTTGCATTTTGCATTTACAGCGTAAATATTTTGTCCATCAGCTTCCATTTTTCAGCGGAGCTTTCCCCTGCAGATGATGCCTGGAATTTCGAAACAAACGCTTCCCATTCCTGCTGCCGGGGCAGGGTTGAAAGATAGTGCATGTCCCTGGTGAAATCAAACCCGGGACCCGCCTCGATGATCATGAACATCCGGTTGCCAAGCCGGTAGATCTCCATGTTTTGGATACCCGCAGCCCTGATGCCTTCGGGAATTTCTGGCCAGATGTTCTCCGGTTTGTGCCAGAAGAGGTACTCCTCAATTAATAGCGGGTCGCTTTGGAGGTCGAGAGTCAGGCAAAATCGCTGAGTGTGTGCCATTGTTTTATCATTTACCGTGCAAAAGAAAGAAAAATAAATCTATTTTTGAAAGCCTTTAAACCAACTGCAAATTAATGGATATTCTGCTTACAGTTCCACCTCATTTTGCCGGGCACATAAAAAAGCATAAAGGGGATTTTTCATTCATCTCAGCTGTTTATTCCGATCCTGCCGGGAAAAAACTGGGTTCCGGAGGTGGAACGGTCAATGTTCTGTTCCGCCATTTCGCTGTTTTGCCCTTACCCGGAAAATGTATAATCATTCATTCCGACGGGCAGAGCCGCAGGCTTCCGGCGTATGCCGCCACCGGGAAAAGCTTTATCCCGGTCCCGGTTACCAGGGACAACAGGGGACAGCGATTCGGCCAAACCCTGGCTGACCTCCAGTTGCCATTGTTGGAAAAGATACTCAGGAAGGCTTCTGCAGTTCAAAACACACTCGTGGTCAGTGGCGATGCCCTGGTAAGAACGGGTCCGTTTCAGGCGGAAATTCCCCAGGCAGATGTAGTTTGTGTCGGGGTGCATGCAGATGCCATTACAGCCTCAAAACACGGGGTATTCGTGGTCTCCCGGGAAGATCCATCCATACTTGAATACATGCTTCAGAAACCGGCTACCCTTGAATTACAGGAGATAGCCGGTGAAAGAAAATATCTTCTGGATGCCGGGATCTGGCTGCTTTCTGATCATGCCGTCGAAGTTTTGTTCCGCGAAACCGGGTGGGACCAGGGAATGCAAAAATTCAGCAATGGTATGCCCGGTCACTATGATCTTTATACGGGTCTCGGCAGTAAGCTGGGATCCCGATCATCCGGGCCAGGAGAACTTTCAGCCAGGATTATCGCACTTGAAGATGCTGATTTTTATCATTTCGGGAGCAATGCCGACCTGGTCAGGTCGGCCGGGAAGCTCTGCAACGGACTTCCGGGAGAGAGTGGGCGGGGAGATGAAAAAACAGGGCAGGGCAGGGAGATATTTGTCCAGAATTCCGTTACCGGGGTGCACCTGGAACCGGGAAATTCACCGGCCTGGATTGAGAATTCCTGCATTCCCGAAGGATGGACCCTTCATGATCATCATATTCTAACCGGGATTCCTGATAATGAATGGCGAATCGATCTGCCGGCAGGGGTTTGCCTTGATTTTGTGCCGGTTGGTGCAACCAGGTGGTGTATCAGGCCTTACGGGTTTCATGATATATTCAGGGGGGAAGGGATTGATCGGGAAACCTGCTGGATGAACCGGCCGATGATGCAATGGTTTGATGCCAGTGGCTTCACAAAGGCGGAATCGGCTCCATTTTTTGAAAGGGATATATTTGAAGCGAAGTTGTTCCCTGTGTTTGATGAAAGGGAGATAGATGGGAATTTTATCCGCTGGCTGGTTCAGTCACCACCTCCAGGCGGAGGGTCTTCTCCGGAATCATATAAATCATTATGGCTTTCATGCAGGAGGTTATCGGCACCTGAAATCATGGAACAGGCAAATCTCACCAGGCTGATCAGACAGCGAAAAAGGAACCAGCTGCGCTCATTGCCGGCGCTGGCCAATGAACACGGAAAAGCCACCTTCTACCAGCTTGATCTTGGGCACCTCGCTGCAAAGTTCAGGTCAGGCGGGTTGCCATTGCCTTTGATGCCCGAACAGGCAACAGATACGATAACCCAGATAAACGATCTGATGTTCCGATCAGCCTGGCATGGGAAGAGGTTCCCGAAAACTGCCCGGGAGATGGAATTGCTGGCCTTTACTAAACTAAGGGAGGGAATGGTTGAAAACCTGAAGCAGCATCCGGAAAATCCCCGCCTGAACATGCAGCCCCGGCAGGTTATCCGGGCAGTGAGCCCGCTGCGGCTCGACCTTGCAGGAGGCTGGACCGATACGCCTCCCTATTGTGTTATGTTTGGAGGCAAGGTTGTAAATATGGCGGTTGACCTGGATGGCAAGCCTCCCGTGCAGGTCACCATAAACCTTGCGGAAAGAGAAGAGATCGCGATTCACTCCGTCGACCAGGATCAAAGGCGGGTCATCAGAACCTATGATGAAATGCGCGTGGTTTCAAAGGTCGGTTCAGCCTTTTCAATTCCAATGGCGGCGTTGATGCTGGCCGGCTTTTACCCCGGTTTTTCGGTACAGTCATTTCCATCCCTTCAGGATCAGCTCAAAGAATTCGGAGGGGGACTCGATATCTCGCTGAAGGTTGATGTGCCCAAGGGGAGCGGTCTTGGTACTAGTTCTATCCTGGCCGCATCCCTGCTTGGGGGGCTTTCAGAGCTCTGTTCACTTGGATGGGACCGGCATGAAACGGCATACAGGACATTACTGCTCGAACAATTGCTTACAACCGGCGGAGGGTGGCAGGACCAGTTTGGAGGGATTTAC
>JBAXFZ010000039.1:0-16723 GCA_037139685.1 Bacteroidota bacterium | reverse complement strand
CACTGCCGGTTTGAATTGCGGCGGCCATTCTGATTGAATGGACTCGGCATGGAAATATATTTACTATTTTTGCCATGCCCATCGAACGGCATCACCGGTGAAACATGTTCCGATAGGCAAGTGAAACTAATGAAAACCTTAAATACCAGGAAATGGACGAAATAGAAGTTCCGACAGATCACCTGCACGAGCAGCTGCACGAAAGCCTTCACTCGAGCGAGGAAAAATGGATTTTACTTGTTGCTCTTACGGCAGCCATTCTGGCAGTATTTGCCGCAATAGCAGCCCTGCTGGCCGGCCATTATGCAAATGAAGCCATGATCGACCAGCTGAAGGCCTCCGATCAATGGGCCTATTACCAGGCCAAAGGAATCAAATCGGTAGTGCTGGAAAGCAAACTCGATCTTTTAAAACAAATGGGGGAAGAGGCCAGGCCTGAAGACCTTGAGAAGATAGCCAAATACAAGGAAGAGCAGAAGGAGATCAACAACCTGGCACGTGAAAAGGAAACCTCCTCTGCTGTTGACCTTTTGCTGCACAATAAACTGGCGCGGGGTGTAACAGTCTTCCAGATAGCCATTGCCATTTGTGCCATTTCGGCACTAACAAAACGGAAATGGCTCTGGTACGGCAGCCTAGGGCTGGGCGTATTGGGAATCCTGCTGATGATGCTGGTTTTCTTTTAACTTTTTCGTCAGATATCGACCGGAAGGGTAAAATAAAAAGTGCTTCCTTTCCCCTCTTCGCTCTCGGCCCAAATTTTCCCGCCGTGTGTTTCAACGAAATCCTTGCAGATAATCAGTCCCAGCCCCGTGGTTGGCTCATTATCCGTACCTTTGCGGTTTACCTGGTTATCAAGATGGAAAAGATTTCCGAGGATGTGTTTATCCATCCCCATCCCGGTATCCCTGACAAATATCCGGACTGAGTTGCCCGGTACCGGCCTGGCCCCTACAGTGACTTTCCCTGCATGAGGCGTATACTTGACAGCATTGAATACCAGGTTCCGTATTATACTTTTGAACATCTGTTCATCAGCCGAAACCATCAGCACCTCAGGAAGGTCAAAACTGATCTGCACCCCTTTCTTGTCGGCGGCTTCATGAATTGTGTCGAGACCAGCCATGATTCCTTTTGACAGGATGAAGGAAACCGGGTTGAAACTGGTCAGCCCGCGTTGCATCACTGACCATTCAAGCAGGTTTTCAAGCAGGGAATAGAGGCGGTTGACCGAATTTCTCATGCTCCCGGCAATCTTTTGCACCTCTTCGGGAGAAAGCGTCGGCAAATCATCCACCATCATTTGAGAAAAGCCCAGCAGGCTGTTAAAGGGGTTGCGCAAATCATGGGCAATAATTGAAAAGAATTTGTCTTTTTCGGCATTCAGCCTGATAAGATCTTTGTTTTTACGGCTAATCTCCGATTCCGCCCGTTTCCGTTCGGTAATATCATGAACAATTGTAAAGCGGTATGCCTTATCCTGGATATAGATGTTTTCGGCTGATAAAAGCACATGCTTGATCTCCCCGCTTTTTGTTACCAGGTCAGCTTCCGCATTGACAATTTTTCCGGAATTATCGGCACCAACCAGTATGTCATCTCTTAATTCTGTTTTTAAAATCCCTAACTCCAAAGCCGTTTTCCCGATAACCTCGTTTTTCTCAAATCCAAAAAAGGAATAAAATGCATCATTTACTTCGATGTAGGTCTTATCTGCCAGGTCGCTTAACCCGCAGGCAGAGGGATTCAGGTAAAACAGCCTGGAGAATTTCTCTTCCGAGAGCTTGATTTTTGAGATATCTTTCGTAACCCCGAAGATTACCGGTTTCCCGTTCCAGGAACCATAATTCACCCTTGTTTCAACAGGAATCTGCACTCCCGACTTTGTGATGACTGGTACCGGGCAATATTCCGTTACTCCGCTTAACATTTCACCCACGATTCTGCCAGCTTCTTCGCGGCGTTCGGGAGGATGCACCATGAGGACCGATTTCCCGATGAGTTCTTCGGCAGTATAGCCAAGCCGGGTTGTAACCGTAGAATTCGTATAGATCATATTGCCCTGTTCATCCAGGACAAACAACAAATCATCAATGGTGTTGAAAAAGGTTTCGTAATTGTTTCTTGTCTGTTGCAGGACCTCCTCTGCACGTTTGCGCTCCGAAATATCGCGTGCCGAAGAATAAAGGTAGTTTTTGCCCTCCAGGCAGACCGTTACGGAATTGATCTCAACATCATGGATGGAGCCGTCCTTACACCGGTGACGTGTCTCGAATACGGCAGGTTTCGAATGCAATTCCATGATTTTCGCGACAAGAGCATCCGGTGACCATTGCACATCCCAGTCTTTAACATTCATTTCCAGCAGCTCTTCGCGCGAATACCCGAGCATTGCGCAAAAGGCCGGGTTGACTTCCTCAACATATCCCTGGTCATCAATGATATGAATTCCGTCACTGGCCGTCTCGAGCAAAGTTTGGTTGCGCTGACCCAGGGCGGTAAAAGCCTTTTCTGCCAGTAAACGGCCGGTAATGTCGGCAAATGTACTTACTACCCCTTCAGGGGTACCCATTTTGGAAAAGATTGGTGCCGCACTCACGTTAATCCAGCAAACAGTACCTCCCGGGCGAGTAACACCCATCACAACATCCTTTACCGGCCTAATTTCTGCCATAACCCTGGGTCCGGCCATCTCCCCGGGGGGCATTGCCGTCCCGTCCGGGCGGATTACAGCCCAATCGGGGACCATCGTGTGGCCTTCGATATCGGTGCGACTAATTCCCAGAATCCGCTCGGCGGCCAGGTTGGCTTTTACAATTTTGCCATCCATGTCGGTCATAACCACCCCTTCGATCATGGTATCGAAAAGTCCCTGAAGCTGGTTTTCATTTTCGTGGAGTGCCTCTTCAATTTGTTTGCGTTTGGTGATATCGCGAACAATCAACTGGACGGCAGGTTTGTTTTCAAAGCTGATGGCCATGGCTTTCACCTCGACATGAACTTCAGATCCATCAAGCCTTACAAATTTCTCCTCCATGAGCGGAAGGATGGTTCCCTACAGTACTGCCATCTTCATACGCTCAATGACTACGAGCCGCGAGTCGGGATGAACAAACCCGATGACCGGCTTCCCGATCAGCTCTTCCGGGGTGGATGCCGCAAGTAAATGCAGGCATTCCCTGTTAACCAGGACAACCTTTCCCTCCAGGTAAATTGCAATCGCATCCGGCGAATTTTCAACCAGCAGACGGTATTTGCTTTCACTTTCGATGAGCTCCTTTTCCGCCTGTTTCCGCCATGAAATATCCCGGCTGTATATCGACAGGCGGTTAACTTCACCTGCAGCATTGACGACCGGATGAACATGATTCACCATCCACCGGCCATTCCGTTCATCTTCAAAACTTATATGGTCTCCCGTTGACAATGCACGATCAATAAACTGCAGGCGGTTTTCACGGAGATCAGGGGGCAGCAACCCTGCTATATTCTCACCTGTCATCTCCTGGCGGGACTTTCCCATCATCTCCACCGCCACATCATTCATGGCAATCAGCGTTTTATCGGAAGAGATCAGGAAGATCGATTCATCTGTTGCATTGAATATTGTCTGTAAATTTTCCTCACTCTCCCTCAATGCCATTTCTGCCACTTTCCTTTCGGTAATGACATCAAAAACAGCGACGAAATATTCCTTTTCAGGACAATAAACTGATATTGAAAACCATGCTTCCGTTGATTTCAGGTATATCTCAAAGGTTTCGGGATCGCCCGACATAGCCACGCGGCCATAAGACTGTATTAATTCAGGATCCATATCCAGGATGCCGGGGATCAATTCAGATACCTTTTTACCGACTACCTCCTTTAACCCTGTCAACGATTCAAATGCAGGATTTACCATCAAGTAAACAAAATCGACGGGTTGATCTTTCTGATAAATCATCCTGCAGTAGGCAAAGCCATTCATCTTTGTTAGCAGATTCCTGTGGAACACCTCACTCTCTTTAAGTTTATGTTCCGCCTCCTTGCGTTCTGTTATGTCACGGGCAATATGAACCGATCCCGTAAGGTTGCCATCTTTATCCATCAATGGCGAAACAGAGAGAGAAAACCAGCCATTGAGGCTTTCTAAAAAAATCTCCAGGGTGTGTGGCTTCCCGTCATTAAGCATCTGGTGATGCGGACAAAACCCGGGGGTTTCGTCTCCCTGGTGCAAAACCTGGAAACACTTTAACCCGGCAAGCGATTCCACTGGAACCCCGAGACGGATTGCAACCGCCTGGTTGGCACGGACAATGGTTTGCGATTTATCGAGAATGAGGATAAGGTCGGGAGAAATATCAAAGATATATTCAAACTCATTTTTTCCTTCCGTCCGGAGGTTCAGTGTATTCATGTTTCGATTTTTGACATGGGGAGACCCTTCTATTCTTAATACGTGCTTTATTTATACCCGCTGAACTCTTTTCAATAAAATAATGACCGGAATTGAATCCCGTAAATATAAACAAACACAAGCACAAAAAACATAAAATCTAAATCTTAAAATATGGTTCTTTGAGAACTATTCCCTAACAGGAGGGACCCGGCCGATGACATCCCGTTCATCGTTTAAGGAACAACAATCATCAATGACCTGCCTGAAGCCCTGCAATTGAATTTCCCGGGTATGTCCCGGGGCTGACGGTTCAAAGGCCAGGCAGGGTTATTCAGCCGGATCTGCCCCTGCAACCCGGATGGCCCTGATATCCAGGAGTACCTCGAAAAGATTGGCGGCACCGCCGTGTTCGACAATTTTCCCGTCAACGACGTTATCGATATTTACCCCGGTGACTGCAATTTCCCTCCCGGTCGGATGTATTCCCATCCAGGTTCCTGCATGGGTCCCGCGCATTGTATAACAGGTGGCGACATAATCACCTTCCGCTATCTGAAATCCAACGGTCAGCGCCAGGTCGGGATAGGTTTGCCGCACACCCTTAATATGCATGACAGCACCCTCAATTCCGGACGGGAATTGTTTATTGTTGTAAACCTCAACGTAGCCAGGGGAGATGAACTCCGGGACCAGGGCTGTATTCCCGGTGTTCAATACCTCCTCAATATATCGCAAAACGGTCTGTTTGTTGTCTTCCAACATATTGTCAAGATTTGTTCACTCGTTAACATGATAACGGACCAATCGCCTTTCCAACCTGTTTGGAGCATAAACCCAAAACAACAGGGTTTCTTCGACTATCCCGATATTTTCGGCGTAGCGTTTATTCACAAACCTGATCTTGCCTCCGTTGGCGTATCCGGGATACATGTAATAAACAGCCTGGCTGTTTATTGTGGCAAATGTCCCCGCCGGGGTATTCACAATGAAATTCGGGTCGGCCATTTTCGTTACGATGTGGCACATGGTGTCGTTGTGATAGCTGGTGGAATACTCGGAACTGAAAATTGTCTGAAAATCCTGTGAAGAAAAGACGATTTTCCCTGCCGGCGTGACCAGGTAGTGAAGGGAGTCACGGACAATTGAATAATTACCACCGGAACTGTAAGGCCCCTGCCTGTATGAACAGGCATAGGTCTTGTTGTTGATAACCGTGTCTTTCATGACATAACAGCTGTCGTAAAAATTTAAAGAAGTGGAATTGCCCGCACTGTCGACGGTGAATTCCTGGTAAACCCAATAGCTGCCGGCTTTGAATAGTGCATAATTGGGGTAGGCAGAGTCTGAGGATCCGGTGTTTTTATCCTTTTTGCAGGAAGGGATGATCAGGATAAGTGCCATGAACGAGGTGGCAATGATCAGGAGTTTCATGTTTTAGGTTGTTGCTTTTTCAAAATTAAAGAAATTCCTTATTGTTGATTGATTGATATATCTATGTGTTAAAAATATTTTCAGGCATTCCTATTGTTATGGAACGCGGATGACGCGGATTTTACGGATGATCGCGGATAATTAAAGGGAGTTGATTAATGCTGCCTGGATCTGCCTTTACATGGGTTTTCCGCCCCGGCAGATAACATGATGTTAATAATAGTTCTCTCCCACCATGCTCCTGAACCGGGTTAAGGTGTTGTTCGGGTTCGATTTACTGATATAACCGGTTGGAGCCCGGATAAGGACATCCGGGCTTTCAGGATTTAATTCTTAAATAATTTCACTCAACATTCCTGAGGTATTTTTCACTGAGTTCGTCGTACACGCCGAGTAAATCAGTGGCCGAACCGTTTTTGTCAAACAGGCCGTTTCCCCAGCCCAGGGGTTCCCAGATGCAGGCTCCCTTTCCCATTTCCCCGGGAATATTAAAAACAATTTCATGAACCTCGCGCCTGAAGTCGGAATATTCAACCACATTCACCGGTTTGTTATAGCATTTTTCAAGGTCGGCCAGGTTGTTTTTAAGATCATCGAGGGTGCCATGCCACCGTGGGTAATATGAAAGGCCGATGATGTCAAACCTTACGCCGCGTGCAATCATATTGTCAAGCCAGAACACCGATTCGTCGTGCTGTCCTCCGAGAGCCAGGTGCATCATCACGGGAATTGACGGATCCACCGCCTCCACGCCTGCAATCCCTGCTTTCAGGAGGGCAGCCAGCTGGTCGGGCTTGCTGATATGGCCGTCGGGCCAGAGGATGCCGTGGTTGATCTCATTCCCGATCTGCACCATGGCCGGCATGGTTCCCTGCAGCCTGAGTGCCAGGAGCACACGCGAGGTATAGGCTTTGACTGAATCCTGCAAGGTTTTAAAATCAAGGCCCTCCCAGGCTTGGGGTTTGTTTTGCTGCTGCGGATCGGCCCAGTAGTCGCTGTAATGAAAATCGAGGAGCAGCTTCATCCCGGCCTGCCTGATCCGCCGGGCCATTTCCATAGTGTGTCCCAGCCCGCAGTATCCCTTGCCGGGAGAATAACCCTTTTCGTTCTCCGGATTTACAAAGATCCGTAACCTGATATAGTTGAATCCATGGTCGCGGAGCAGGGTAACCGCATCTTTTTCCTGCCCGTTGTCATAGAATTTCCTGCCCCTGGCTTCGATCTCATGTAGAAACGAAATATCTGCCCCTATCATCCGCCCGATGGTTTTGGTTGTCGGCGGCAGCTGACCGGGCCGGGGTTTCATCGAAACAAAGCCGGCCGGAAGAGTATGGATTTCGTGCGACCCGGGCCATAGTTTCCCCGAACGTGCTTCCACCCCGACCTTGCCGGGGCTGGTGCCGGCAACGAATACGAGGTGGCAGCATCCGTGCACAAGCCGGCAGGCCGCATAGGCCTTTCCGGCCGTATCCGTGCGCATAACCGGCAGGCTCCCGTCGGCGGCTGTGACCTTCCCGTCGCCGGTGATATAGAGCCGGATGGAGTCGGTTGCCGGCGTGATTTCCCTGTTGAGGCTGTCAACCACGGCAATCCGCAGCCTGGTATGGGCTTTCCCGTTCGCCGGCAGGGTGGTGCTATAGCTGGTAAGCATGACCGAAACCGGGGTGGCTGCCGCAACCTCTATTGCGGAGGCAACCCCGGGTATGGATGCAACCTGAGGATAGCACCGGATCATTAGTGCTACTCCGAAAAAAAATAACATGACAAGTGTTCTCATAAGGTTGTTTTCTAAAATTCCCTGAGCGGGTTTCCAGGGAATCCGGTTAAAATTGTAAATGCAGCCGGCTGAAGATGTCCCAAACTTTCTTCAGCTTATTTCATAAAGACTGCCGGTCACATCGAAGCTCCGGTTAAACCAAATCCGGGTTCAGATTTTATCCGGCAAGGTAACAATAATGCCAACGAAAATAACAGGCAGAAGAACCACCTTTATTGCCATCAGCATGAATGAAGGGTCGTTAATTCCTTTTCTCTTTTTTTTCTCCTTCTCCGGTATCTTTTCAGCTGGTTCACCCCGGAGGGAAGCCTCCTGGATACCCTATTCAAAAACGAAGATAATTAAAAATCCATTTCCAAATTATTCAACGTGATACGATCCACAGGCCTAATTCAACAATTCACCGGTTTTCTTATTTTCCATTCGTTCATTTCTCCGCTATTTTGCCGTAAAAAACAAACACCATGAAACGAATATCACTTATCATCAATTTACTGATAACAATCATCGTCTGTGACAAATTATATGCACAGCATCCCACACAGGTCATCCGCGGAACGGTAACCGACAAACAATCGCAGGTTACCCTGCCGGGCGCCAACGTGGTGATCCTGGGGACAAACCCGCCAAAGGGGGCTTCAACAGCCGCCGACGGCAGTTTCAGGATAACGGGGGTGATCCCCGGCCGGTATGACCTCCAGGCCACTTTCCTGGGTTACAAAGCGGTCGTAATACCCAGTGTGGTGGTTACGGTGGGGAAAGAGGTGGTGCTGGAGATCGGCCTGGAGGAAAATATCAGCTCGCTGAAGGAGGTTGTCGTTTCGGGGGTTAAAAAGAATGAATCGATCAACCGGATGGCAAGCGTAAGCGCCCGGTCATTTTCGATGGAGGAGGTGAACCGGTACTCGGGCGGCCGGTCCGACCCGTCGCGTCTGGTTGCGAATTTTGCGGGGGTAAGCACCCCCAACGATTCGCGGAATGACATCGTGATCCGCGGCAACTCCCCGGCCGGCGTACTCTGGCGCATCGAAGGGCTGAATGTTCCCAATCCGAACCATTTTGTCACCCTGGGCACCACCGGCGGCCCCGTCAGCGCACTCAATCCCAACGCCCTGGATAATTCCGATTTCTTAACCTCCGCCTTCCCGGCCGATTACGGCAATGCAACCGCCGGGGTTTTTGACATCCGACTCAGGAACGGGAACACCGATAAGCGGGAACACATGATCCAGTTTGGCGCCCTTACAGGGCTGGAAGCCATGTCGGAGGGTCCCTTTAAAAACGGCGGCAAAGCCGGTTACCTCATCGCCTACCGCTATTCCTTCACCGGCCTCGCCCAGAACCTTGGAATCCCGATAGGTACCGCGGCCACCCCGTTTTACCAGGATCTCACCTTCAAGATCAATTCGGGAGATACGAAACTGTGCCGGTTTACCCTGTTCGCCCTGGGCGGGATCAGCCACATCGACTTTCTGCACGACAAGGTCAAGTCGTCGGATATCTTTGCCAACCCCGGCCAGGATGCCTATTCCAGGAGCAAAATCGGGGTTGCCGGGCTAAAGCATTTTATCCGCATCAACAACAGGATTTACTGGAACACCGTGCTGGGCATCTCCTATTCCGAAAACGGGTACGACCTCGACACCATCAACAGTACTACCTCCCCCGTGAGGGTCAGGGCCGCGCAGGATGTCGAGATCCGTTATGCCATCAACTCGTTCGTGGATTACAAGATCAATGCACGGCTGGCTGTGAAAGCCGGGGTTCAGTGCGACTTCCTGCAGCTCGACCTCAATATGAAAGACCGCCGGTTCACCCCCTCGTGGGACTACAAGTGGGCTTACAGGGGGAACACATCCCTTGCGGCCGCCTACATTGAAACAAAATACCGGATAACGGAGAACCTGACCCTGAACGCCGGTATCAGGAGCCAGGAGCTGACCCTGAACAACGATATTTCGGTTGAACCGCGTATCGGTTTAAAATACCAGGTCCGCGAAAAACATACATTCGGGATTGGTTTAGGCATTCACAGCCAGATGCAGCCACTTTCGGTCTATTTTTACAGGAGTCTCAAACCCGGCAACACCTATGATGAATCGAACCGGAAACTGGGTTTCACCAACAGCCGCCATTTCGTGGCATCCTATGAAGTGTTGCCCTTCAGGGACTGGAGGATCAAGGCTGAACTTTACTGCCAGATGCTCTACAATGTGCCTGTATCACAAAGTCCGGGCAGCTTTTCGCTGCTAAATGAAGGGGCCTCCTTTGCCCCTACCGAGAAGTCAAATCTCACCAACAAAGGCACCGGTACAAATTACGGGCTTGAGCTGACTGTCGAAAAGTTCTTTTCACACGGATATTATGCCCTGCTGACCGGTTCGGTATATGAGGCAAAATACAAGGGAAGCGACGGCGTTGAGCACAATACCGCATTCAACGGGAAGTTTGTTTACAACATCCTGGCAGGGAAGGAATTTAAGGTGGGTAAGGAAAAAAGAAATGCCGTCACCATCGATCTTAAGTTCACCCATGCAGGCGGCCGGTATTACACGCCTGTTGACCTGGAGGCCTCCCGTGCGGCCCGTGACCAGGTGACCATGGGTGATGCCTATGCATTTACGGAGCGCTATCCCGACTTCTACCGGCTTGATATCAAGGCAGGTTATACCTACAACAGCAAAAAGAGGAAACTCTCCCAGTCAATCTACTTCGATATCCAGAATGTGACCGGCCATCAGAACATTTTCGCGCAGCAGTACAATCCGGTAACACAACAGATAAATACCTTGTATCAGATCGGATTTTATCCGAATTTTGTTTACAAGATTCAATTTTAAGGTTAAATGAATTAGTATGAGACAAAACAAAAAACGATTTCTCTATATGATCCTGCTGGGGATCATCATCACCCTGGTATTACACCTTTTCATCCCCGGCAGGGCCGACCACCTGATACACTATTATGATTTCCTGGTCTCGGTCATGATTTCAATCATAGTATGGGAGGGGAACCTTCACATCGACCACTGGCTGAATAAGAAATATCCATGGATCACAAAGCCTGCAAAACGGATCGTCATTCACCTTGCGCTCAGCGTTGGATACAGTTCCGCGATCATATTCATCGCATCCCTATTATTCAACTGTGTTTCAAACGAACTGCCCTTTCACGGCCAGGATTTTGTGAAGGTAACCTCCATTGTACTTGGAGCCCTGGTGCTGATGTCCATATTGCTTTTAACCATCGAGATCAGCACCCAGTTCTTCCGCCACTGGAAGAATTCACTTGTGGAAATCGAGAAATACCGGGCCGAAAGCCTGCAGGCACAGCTCCAGAACCTCAAAAACCAGATCAATCCACACTTTCTTTTCAATAACCTCAGTGTTCTTTCCTCCCTGGTATATAAGGACCAGGACAAAGCAGTGGAGTTCATCAACCAGCTTTCGAAAGTTTACCGCTACCTGCTCGATAACCAAACCAGCGAACTGGTTACAGTTGAGCAGGAGCTGCTCTTTATCAGGTCTTATATCTTCCTGCTGCACATCCGTTTCGACCGCAATCTGGTCATCACCACGGAGGTGCAGAAGGAGGACCTTTCCCGGTTTATTCCGCCGATGGCAATACAGATACTGATCGAGAACGCCATCAAACACAATGAAGCTTCGTCCGAACATCCCCTTTCCATCGCCATTTTATCGGAAGGTGACTGTCTCGTTGTATCAAATAACCTGCAGCTGCGCCCGCAACATGAACAGGGGTCGCAAACCGGATTGCAGAACATACGGGCGCGGTACCGCTTTTTCACTGAAAACCCGGTTGAAATAATCAAGGAGACTGCGTCATTTGTTGTAAAAATACCCTTATTATCATCCAAATGAATGCAATCATCATCGAAGACGAGCTGCTTTCAGCCGAACACCTGGGCAACCTTCTCAGGAAAATTGATCCGGATATGCATGTCCTGGCAACCTATGATTCCGTCAGGCAGACAATTCAGGCATTCAAAGCAGGGGTAAAGGCAGACCTGCTTTTCGTGGACATTCATCTTGCCGACGGGCTGAGTTTTGAGATATTCAATGAAATCTCCGTTGACACCCCGATCATCTTTACTACTGCTTATGACGAGTATGCCATCCGCGCCTTCAAGCTCAACAGTGTCGATTACCTCCTCAAGCCGGTTGGGCAGGAGGAACTGACGAATGCCCTCGGCAAGTTTAAAAAATATGGCCGGAACGATTATTCCCTGATGGTGGATAATATCGTCCAGGCCTACCAGACAATGAACAGGCAATACAAAAGCCGCTTTATGATCAGGATCGGCGAAAACATCGTTTCCGTCAGGGCCGACCAGATTGCCCATTTTATCTTCGAAGACGGGGTCGTACTCCTGGCCACCATCACAAACCACCTCTATCCGGTCGATTTCACCCTCGACCAGCTGGAGGCGATGACCGACCCCTCGCAGTTCTTCCGGATCAACCGAAAGGTGATCATCAGCATCAGCTCCATCCAGAAATCCTCAGCCTACTTCAACAGCCGGCTCAAAATCACCGCCCCCCTCCTGCACGACGACAACGCAATCGTTAGCCGCGAGCGGGTGAACGGTTTCAAGGAGTGGCTGGGAAAGTAACACCCGGGTTCCTCCCGTAATAGAGCCATTTAAGTGTTCCATTTTTAGACACTGTCTCATTTTGAGACATTAAAATCGATTATTAAATAATTTTATCGTCTGGTTATAAACGTATTATCTCCTTAGTGATTGTTCTGGCCCGGTTCTTGCGTATCTTTGTGCATAACCAAAAACCGAGCCATGAAAAAACAATCTTTATATAAAGCTTATGCTCACACGGCAATAGCTTTTCTTTTTCTTGTATTCACGCTGGCCCAGTCAGGCTGCAGGAAAACACCAGGGGATACCGCGACAAACCCCACGACAAAATTCACCGAGTTAAAGGTAAATCCCGCCTTTAAATTTGAAAGCTTCGTAAACCTCGATATTACGGTAGGTGTTCCGAGCACGGGATCGCAACTGTCCTCTGTCATC
Organism: Bacteroidota bacterium; assembly: GCA_037139685.1. Lineage (GTDB taxonomy): Bacteria > Bacteroidota > Bacteroidia > Bacteroidales > FEN-979 > CAIVAT01. Next base: position 4,086 of record JBAXFZ010000039.1, on the reverse strand, counting down.
CAGATTTACCAGGGGGACCCAAGGATTGACGGTAAACTTATTGCGACCGGCGCAACCGATGCAACCCTTCAATTCAAAACAAGCCAGCGCGTTCCTTCGCGTTTAAAGGAGATTTGGGTGTGCCTTGTCTCTCCAATAGGGGCAAATGAGTATACAGCTGTCCCCATTTCCGGAAATACGCTGGCTTACACCTTTGGAAAATCAACGAACAAATCAACCGAATCAAACGACTGCAACACCGGGACCCCTATTACCATCAACGGCAGTTATTCGGTCCTTTCAGGAAAAATATTCGTAGTTCAGCCGGGCGTCACGGTCTCCGATATCAAACTGACTATTAACGAGGGAGGAACTGTCAGAATCTGCGGCAGTGCCAACATCACATCACTGAGTGGCTCCGGGAAGCTGATCATTTCGCCTTCGGGTCTGGTGACACTCCCGGTGAACCAATTAACCGGCACACTCGAAAATTACGGCACTGCCAATTTTGCCCAGGCCGGCAATGAAAAGGTGCTTACCATCAAGGAGGAGTCGACCCTGCACAACTGGGGTGTTTTGACAATTTCGAACACCCTTCACGTACAGGGAACCCTGATTAATGAATACCACACGACTGTTGTTGAAAAACTCTCGACGGAGGAATCCGGCGTGATTGCCAATTACTGCCAGTTGTTCGTCAACAGCAATTCAGCAGATGCCTTTAAAATAACCACAGGTTCATCATCCGTCCCCGGCCTGGTTAACAATGCCAACGGTTATATCAAAATAACCGGCAATACCAATTTTACCGGTGATGCTCACATATCGCTCGGAGCCCAGAGCCTGGTTGAAACCGGGACCTTCCAGATCGAGGGCTCTGTAGCAGGGCCTGCTTCACAGGGATCTCAGATACATGCCCTTGGTACATCGAAAAGCCAGGTTGCCGAGGGTACTTTGACAGGGTATATCGATCTCTGGGCAACCTCCTTCAATCCAAAAAACGGTTCATTCGGACCCAATATTACCTGGCATAACCCGGGATACACCATCCTTGCCCAGAACTGCAGTGCACCAATAGCCCCTGCAATAACCAGCCCGTTACTGGCAGCCGGAATAGTGGGAACACCCATAACACCCTATACAATTACCGCCTCCGGTACTGGCCCCATTACTTTCAACGCAGCCAATCTCCCGGCCGGCCTCAGTTATAATACAACCACCCATGTCATCAGCGGAACCCCGACTACGGCCCAGCAAAAGAATGTTACCCTAACAGCCGACAATCTCATGGGTACCGACAGTAAAATCCTCGATTTCACCATCTCGGGTGGAGGATCGCCCCCGGTCATCACCAGCAATGCGATTGCCCATACGCCGGTCAGCCAGCAATTTACCTATACCATAATGGCAACCGGTGTTGGTACAATCACATACAGTGCAACCAACCTGCCGGCCGGGCTTACCTTTAACCCGACAACACACCAGATCACCGGGATACCTGCATCAACCGGCGTTTATAATATTCCATTCACAGCGTCAAGCCAGTACGGGACCGACAACCACACACTCGTCCTGACGGTGGGTGCCCCCCCTGTCATTACCAGTGCACTTATTGCAACCGGTACAACCGGGCAACAATTTGTCACCTATAAATTTACCGCTTCCGGTACGGCCCCGGTTACGCTGAATGCGACAAACCTCCCTGCAGGGTTGAGTTACAGCGACGAAAACCATTCAATCAACGGAACCCCGTCAATTCCGAACGTGGTTAATGTTACCCTTACAGCCACGAGCGAATATGGCAATGATTCCAAGATCCTTGTGATCACCATCAAGGATCCTGTGGAACCGCCGGTCATTACCAGCTCCCTGGCGGAATCATGCACCAAAAACCAGCCTTACAGTTACGGTCTTACCGCAACCGGCACACATCCCATCGCCTACAATGTCACAAACCTGCCCTCCGGCCTCTCGTTCAATACGGAGTACAGCACCATTACAGGAATCCCTGCACAGGAAGGCAAAATCAATATTTCAATTACAGCAACCAATGCCGCCGGTTCAATTACCAGGATTTTAGCGCTGAATGTTATCTCTCCGACCATTGTCGACACCGATGGAGACGGCATTCCCGATGCGCTTGATAAATATCCCAACGACCCGACCCGTGCATTCGTCTCCTATTATCCGAATGAACTCGATTTTGCCACATGCGCCTTTGAAGATCTCTGGCCTGCCTACGGTGACTACGACTGCAACGACATGGTGGTGAATTTCAATTATAAAATCGTCACCAACGCCCAGAACAAAATTGTTGACGTAAATGCAAAATTCAAGATAAAGGCATCCGGTGCATCCTTTGATAACGGGTTCGGCGTGTCGTTCAACACATCTCCTTCAAACGTGGAAAGTGTGACCGGGTGCATCAAGGTCGGTACTGTGGTCAATATTGACCCGAAAGGATTTGAAGCCGGCCATACCACAAATACCGTGATTATCCCGGTGGATGCCGTAAATACCCTGCTTGGCAGGTCGATCATCAACACGATTCACGGGGGTTACACCGTACAGACAACTGTTCAGAATGTGAACGTTCACTTCTCAACCCCGCAGGCCAGCATCGGTACTGCTCCATACAATCCATTTATTTTCATAAACCAGGATCGCGGCAAGGAGGTTCACCTGAAAGACCATGCTCCCACGCAGCTGGCGAACCCTGTGTACTTCGGCTCCCTGAACGATGCCTCAAATCCTTCTCTTGGACAATACTACCGTTCATCCGCAGGCCTGCCCTGGGGACTTGAAATCCCGGTTGATTTTCAATACCCGGTTGAAAAAGCAGATATCGTCCCGACCTACCTGCACTTTGCCGACTGGGCAGAGTCCTCGGGCGCCCTCTACCCCGACTGGTATATGGACAAACCCGGTTACCGGAACGCATCGAACCTTTATTAACCACACAAAATCATGAAAAAATCCCCGGTCGGCCGACCGGGGATTTTTTTTGCAGCCTGGTTGCCCCCTACCTGTATTTATGGGTTGAAACCGGCACATTATCCTTCCTGTTTCGCTCAGAAAGAACTAAAGGAACATCAATCCAGCGCAGGGGGCATGAGCTTATAGACCACCGGGGTCACGATGCGCGAAAGCAGCGTGGAACTTACCAAACCGCCAATGATCACGATGGCCAGGGGGGAGATCAGCGGATTGGTCGAAATGGCGATAGGCATAAGCCCGCCGATGGCCGTAAGAGAGGTGAGTATGATCGGGAGGAACCTGATCTCGGAAGAGCTGCGTATGGCCTCCTCCAGCGCCACGCCCTCTTTGCGCATCTGGTTTGTGAAATCGACCAGCAGGATGGTGTTTTTCACCTCGATCCCGGCCAGGGCTATCAGCCCGATGATGGCCACAAAGGATACGGAATTCCCGGTAATCCACAGGGCCGTCATGGCTCCTACCAGGCCGAGCGGGATGACGGAAAGAACGATCAGGGTGTTCCGGAAGGATTTAAAGAGCAGGATAAGAACTGCGATGAAAAGGAATGCAGCAACGATTATAATGCCGGTAAACCCGCTGAATGATTCCCTGCGGCTCTCAGATTCTCCGCCCATGCCATAAGAATAACCGGCCGGCAGCGTGAACTTCTCCATCCTGCGGATGACCTCAGAATTGACATTGTCATTCAGGAAACCCTTCCGGACAAAGGCTGTAAGAGAGACCGTACGGTTTTTATTCAAATGGTTGATCGTAAGCGGGGAGGCCTCAAGTTGCAGCGAGGCCAGCTGCTGGAGGGGAAAGGCGTTTCCCGCCACATTGTTGACATAGAGGTTATCGAAAACATCGAGCCGTGGTTTCCCGGTATGGGGGGTGCCTACAAGAATATCATAGCCTGTTCCTCCGGCATCGGTAAACCTTCCTGTCCTGATCCCTGCAACAGCCAGTCTTACGGCACGGCCGATGTTGATGACGGGAACGCCAAGCTGCAGGGCCTTGTCCTTGTTCACGCTAACCACCAGGTCGGTGCTGAGGTTGCTAACCGGGTTGTTGACATACAATGTCCCCTGCATATTTTTCAGCATATTTTCAACGCGGGCTGCAATGTTCCGC
>JBAXFZ010000038.1:0-17017 GCA_037139685.1 Bacteroidota bacterium | reverse complement strand
ATTGTCGAAATTATACGCCTAAGGGTGGTTACTCCACAGGTTTTGCACTTGATCCGGCGTTTATCGGTATCTGCAGGCATTTTCTGCCAAAAACAAAACCCCATATAAATGAATATACAGGGTTTTTTAAATTGAGGTAAGTTGACCCACCAGGATTCGAACCTGGACCGAGAGAACCAAAATCTCTTGTGCTGCCGTTACACCATGGGTCAGGAAAAAATGCAAAATGCAAAATGCAAAATGCAAAACGCAAAGTGCAGAATGCAAAATGACATCGGGACTTACAGGGTCCTTGTGGTTTGTCGTTTGTCTGACTTCATTTGCGGGTGCAAAGGTAGAATTATTTTCTTTTTACAGCAGAAACGGCTCAAAAAAAATAGTGATACCGTGTTGAGGGTAATTTTGTACTTTTGCGACTCTATAATTCGAAAAATCGCTTAGTTATGAAGAATTTCCAGAAACTGAACAACATCTTCGGTTGGGCAACATTTATTATTGCGTCGGCAGTATACCTGCTCACCATCGAACCTACCGCCAGCTGGTGGGATTGCGGTGAGTATATTGCAACCGCCTTTAAACTGCAGGTTGGCCATCCTCCCGGAGCCCCGTTGTTCCAGATGATCGGCCGGTTTTTCTCCCTGTTTGCCTTCGGGGATGTATCGCATGTTGCCAGGATGGTGAACACAATGTCGGCCCTTTCGAGCGGATTTACCATCTTGTTCCTTTTCTGGAGTATCGTATTATTTGCTAAAAAGCTGGTCCCCTCTGAAGATAAAATGACCCAGGGCGAGATGTTCACTGTTTTCGGCGCAGCCTTCATCGGCGCAATGGCCTATACTTTCAGCGACACCTTCTGGTTTTCGGCTGTCGAGGGAGAGGTTTATGCTATGTCGTCCTTTTTTACAGCCATCTCCTTCTGGGCTATCCTGAAATGGGAAACTGTGGCCAACGAGAAACATTCCTACCGCTGGCTCGTGCTGATTGCGTTTATGATCGGCCTCGCCGTTGGGGTTCACCTGCTTAACCTGCTGGTTATCCCCGCCACATGCATGGTTTATTACTACAAGAAATTCAACACCACAAAGGTCGGCATGCTGCTGACCTTTATCATCTCGATCCTTGTCCTGGCCTTTGTCATGTTCGTTATAATTCCCTGGACAGTAGAGCTGTCGGGAAAATTCGAACTGCTTTTTGTGAACGTCTTCGGTCTTCCATTCAATTCGGGCACAATTTTCTATTTTGCCCTGATCGTGGGATTGCTCATATGGGGACTGTATATCACCCGGAAAAAGGGAAAGACCATCCTGAACACGGTTATCCTGGCCTTCACCTTTATCCTGATAGGATATTCCTCGTTCATGATGCTGGTGATCCGTGCCAATGCCGACACCCCGATCAATGAAAATGCGCCCAAGGATGCCATCAGCCTCTTGTCCTACCTGAACCGCGAGCAATACGGCGATTTCCCGATTGCCTACGGTCAGTACTACAGTGCACCTATTATCGATTATGCCGACGGGAACCCGGTTTACCAGAAAGATATCAAGTCGGGAAAATATGTTATAATCGACAGTCGCAAAGGCACTGTTCCTGTGTGGGATCCCCGTTTTACAACAATCTTTCCGCGTATGTGGAGCAACCAGCGCAAGGGATCAACCGAATTTTACAAGAAATGGGGAGGCGAAGGGAATCCCATCGAGGTTACCGGCCGTGATGAAAAGCCTGAAACCCGCTTCCGCCCGACCTTTGGTGAAAACCTGAAGTATTTCTTCACCTACCAGATCGGCCATATGTATATCCGTTACTTCATGTGGAATTTCGCCGGACGGCAGAATGATGTGCAGGGCTACGGCGGAATTGAAGACGGAAACTGGATCAGCGGAATTCCCTTCCTTGATAAGATGCGCCTGGGCCACGACCAGGTTAACCTTCCCGACAGCAAAAAGAACCGTGGTGCGAATAAATATTACCTCCTGCCCCTCATCCTCGGCCTGGTCGGGTTTTTCTTCCATGCCGGAAAAGATTACAAGGGGACCCTGATCATAGGTCTGCTGTTTATGATGACAGGACTGGCGATTCTTGTTTACCTCAACCAGCAGCCTTACGAGCCCAGGGAGCGGGATTATGCCTATGCGGCCTCGTTCTATGCCTTTGCCATCTGGATCGGACTTGGGATTATTCCCCTGGTTAACTGGTTACGAAGGAAGCTGAGTGAAAACCTTTCGGTGGCCATTGTCTTTGTGCTCTGCCTGGTTCTTGTTCCCGGCATCATGGCCAAGGAGAACTGGGATGATCATGACCGTTCGGGCAAATTTTCCTGCCGCGACTTTGCCGCTGATTACCTCAATTCGTGCCAGCCACAGGGAATCCTGTTTACAAACGGCGATAACGACACCTTCCCCTTATGGTACGACCAGGAGGTTGAAGGGATCGGTACAGATGTCAGGGTTGTAAACCTGATGCTGGCCTCCGGACCCTGGTATATCAACCAGTTGTATCAGAAAGCATACACATCCAACCCGATCCCGCTGGCCCTGAGCAAGGAACAATACCAGCAGGGGACCAACGACATTGTCCCCTTCTACGATATCGGCCTGAAGGGCTATGTGGAATTGAAGGACATGATGGACTTTATTAAAAGCGACGATCCGCAGACCTTTATCCCACTGCAGAACGGAGATAAGATGAAATTTTTCCCCTCCAAAAAGGTGAAAATTACGGTTGACTCTGCTGCCTGTGTGAAGTACGGGATCGTTCCCAAACACCTGCGCGGCAAGATGGTGGATTCAATCTGCTGGACAATCAGGACAAACCAGTTGTATAAAAACGACCTGATGCTGCTTGACCTGCTGGCATCCAACAAGTGGGAGCGACCGCTTTATTTTGCAGCCCCCTCGAGCGTAAGTCATTGCGTTGCCATCGATTCATTCTGCCATGTGACGGGATGGGTGTATAAGTTCATGCCGGTGAAGGCTGACCCTGTTGATTTCATCAGCGGGATGGGAGGTGTTGATGCAATTTCTTCCTATGATATCCTGAAAAATAAATGTGCCTGGGGGAATCTCAGCGATCCCCATGTATATGTCGATCCTGAGAGTCTTAACAATTCAGTACGCCCCAAAACGAATTTCATGCGCGTTGCCCAGTCGCTCATGGAGAAGGGAATGAACAAAGAGGCCGTTGAAATGCTCGATGAATACATTAAGAACTTCCCGGATTCAAAAATCCCCTTTGACATGTATATGCTTCCCTACGCCGAAATCTATTACAAGGCGGGAGCGCCCGAGAAGGCCAATAAACTTGTTGAACGGGTTGCGGTTATCTACAGTCAGAATCTTGACTATTACTACTCTTTTTCGGTGCCGAACAGGCAATACTTCGAACAGGACATCCAGACCTCGCTGGGAGTTCTCAGGCGCCTGTCGATGGTGGCTTCAGAGAACAAACAAACAAAACTGGCCGGAAAGATGGACACCCTGTTCAACATGAAGCTAAAATCAATGCAATAGGAGGGACTTAAAGTATGTTGTTTTTATCCATCAACTGGAATCCAAGTCCTGAAATCTTCAATATCGGCGGCTTTGCCATCCGGTGGTATGGCCTGTTCTTTGCGCTGTCCTTTTTCATGGGATACCTGATCATGCAGAAATTCTTCACAAAGGAGGGGGTGCCCATCGCCCTGCTGGATGAACTCACCACCTACATGATTGTTGGTACCATCGTGGGGGCCAGGCTTGGACATGTCTTTTTTTACGAGCCATCCTGGTACCTGGAGCATCCCATCAAGATCCTTGAGGTTTGGGAAGGCGGGTTGGCCAGCCATGGAGCAGCCATCGGGATTATTCTCTCGATGCTGATTTTTGGCCATATCCGTAAAAAACCATTTCTCTGGGTGATGGACCGCGTGGTTATTACTGTGGCGCTGGCCGGGTTTATGATCCGGATGGGTAACCTGATGAACTCGGAAATTTTCGGAAACCCCACCACCTTGCCGTGGGGTTTCAATTTTTTCCGTGCAGCAGCACAGGGCGAAGTGGTTGTGCCCAGGCACCCGACCCAGATCTATGAGGGGCTGTCCTATCTTGTCATCTTTTTCCTGCTCTGGCGGTATTACTATAAAAAGAACGGGAAACCGGCACAGGGACTGATTTTTGGTATTTTCCTGGTACTTGTCTTCGGGGTAAGGTTCCTCATTGAATTCATCAAGGAACCGCAGGTGGGTTTTGAACGGGGGATGGTCCTGAATATGGGCCAGGTGCTCTCGATTCCGCTTATAATTGCAGGGGGTATCCTTATTTACCTGGCCCTACGGAAGGTTCACCGGGACTGAAGCCAGTTCTGTTATTCTCCGTTTGAGTTCTGCATAATCGTTCTGAATGACCATGCCGGGGAAGTTCTTCGACATCTCCATTGCATAAAGCAAGTCAAAATCCTTCTGATTCATTGAGAAGTAAATCTTCTTATACATCAGGTAACGGGCAAGGTATTCCTGCTCGGTCTGGCCCGGGGTGGGGATGAAGATCGCCCGCTTACCGAGGGTAACCAGGTCCATAATGCTGGAGTATCCCGACCGGCAGATCACCAGGGCCGATTTGCAGATGAGTTCCTCCATCTTCGTTGTCTCCAGGTGGGAAAACACATGGATCCGGCCGTCGATCACATAGGTTTCGTCCGACTCGGGAATACCGCGTACCATGGCAACCTGCAGGTCGATATTGACCAGCTGCAGCAGGATTTTTTTTTCGAGAATCGTCCGTTGCGGTTCAGGTCCCGATAGCATCACAAGTAAGTCGAAATGGGGGGCCGGATAACCCGGTGTGTAATGCTGACGACCCGAAAACCGGGATAGTATCCCGATAAAATAGGAATTCGGCGGCAATCTTAGCGGGTGTGACAGGGAGCCGGCCAGCCCCCTGTGCGGTTCAAAATCGGGGATCCAGCATTCGTCATATTTTTTGATAAACCAATAGTTCAGGGCATCCAGGATTCCCTTCGAAAAGCGCAGCCCTGCCGTCACCCTGATATCGAGCTGGTGGGTCATGAAAACGGAGGGGATTCCCTTATGCCAGCAGCCGTAACGGTTATCCGAAAGGACCAGCGATGCCCCCGTTTCAGCTATGATCTTTTTCAGGGCAACATGTTCACGCCAGATTCCCCAAACAAGTCGAGGAAGGGAGCGGATCATCCTCAGTGCGAGCCGGTCGTTGCGGGGGTAGGTGATCTGCGTTCCGGGGAAATCAATGACCGGGATCACCGGATATTCCTTTTTAATGAATTCGAGCGGACGGCCGCTTGCCGCAATGATGACCTGGAAACCAAGCCCGGTAAAGGCCTGGATGACAGGCACACAACGGCTGGCATGCCCGATCCCCCAGTCCATCGGGCAAATAAGCACCTTCCTTTTATCTGTCATCGGCATCGCGGGGTTGTTAAATCCGGTTCAATCCGGCTTTCGTTATTCAGACCATTTCAAAATTACATTCATTTTTGGTCGTCATGATGAAAAGTTATTCACAGCCTGTTAACTTTTATGAACCAGGAGGATTAAGCGTGAGGGATGAACAAGGAGCAATGGGAAATGAGGAATTAATATACCAGATCGGGCTGACGATGATCCCGGGTATCGGGGATGTGCTCGGAAAGAAGCTGGTCGCTCTGTGCGGGAGTGCTGAGGAGGTATTCAGGCAACCACGCCGTCACCTGAGGAAAATGGCCAGGGTGGGAGAGTTGCTTGCCCATGCTGTCGGGAACAAGGATATCCTTCTCAGGGCCGAAAAGGAGATGGTGTTTATCGAACGATATCATATAAGGCCAATTTTTTTCCAGGATACGGCTTATCCCAGGCGGCTGCGGCACTGTGTTGACGGCCCGGTGATGCTCTATTACAAGGGGACGTCAACTCCCGAGGCACAGCATGTGATAGGGATCGTCGGAACCCGTAACGCGACGGAATACGGGAAGGCGATGACCCGTGAGCTGGTGAGCGGGATGGTGCCCCAGGATGTCCTGGTGGTCAGCGGGCTGGCTTATGGCATCGACAGTTACGCACACCGGTTTGCACTCGACAGCGGGCTGAATACGGTAGGCGTGCTCGGTCATGGCCTGGATACCGTTTATCCCTGGCTGCACAGGTCACTGGCCGAGAAGATGATCGCACATGGCGGCCTCATCACCGAATTCCTGAGCGGAACCAAACCGGATCGTACTAATTTTCCAAAAAGAAACAGGATAATTGCCGGGTTGTCGGATGCCATTGTCGTTGTTGAGGCAGGGGAGAAGGGCGGGGCACTCATCACCGCTGATATTGCCAATTCTTACAACCGTGACGTTTTCGCAGTTCCCGGCAGGTTGACTGATCACTACTCCGAGGGTACCAATTGCCTGATCAGGACGAACCGGGCGTCGCTGATCCAGAAACCGGAGGATATAGAATACCTGATGGGATGGAAGGAGCCGGCAGGACCGCAGAAATCGATGCAGCGCAAAATATTTATTGAATTGACCCCGGATGAGGAACAAATCGTTTCAAAACTTCAGGAAAAGGGCCAGCTGGGGATCGATGAGATATGTTTCCTGACCGAAAACCCCGTGAGCAGGGTCTCGGCTTCATTGTTAAACCTCGAATTTGAGGGTGTTGTGAAATGTCTGCCCGGGAGAGTGTACGAATTAGTTTGACCGCTCGGGAAGACTTACTGCTGCTTTCATTCCAAGTACCAGTACAATTATCGTCGAACCAAAGGAAAAAAGGCTCAGGAGCTTAAAGTCGCTTGTGAGCAGGCAAAAATTGAATATTCCGTGAAAAAATACCGCCCCGACAAGGCCCGTCAGCGAATAGACAAAGCGTACCTTAAGGAACCTTGCCATTCCCACGAAGAAACCCATGATCACTGAAAAGAGAATGTTGGCAGGAACGAAAATAAAAGCATAAAGTGTTGGAGGAAAATGTGTCTGGATATTAAAGAGGTTGCACACAAAAAACAGAAGTGCCAGGGTCGAAAAACCCAGCGATGTCATGATCGAAAAATTGATGATATCAATCGGTTTTGCAACCAGGTTCTTCTTCACGATAAAATAACGCAGGATGATGAATTTGCCCAGTTCGGCGCTTCCTCCGATGGTTACAAATGAATAGAAAATTGTGCGTTTTAAGCTGCCCAGGTCGTCAAGCCCCATGCGGTAAGAAATTGCCTGCGAGGCGACGAGAACCAAAACGCCCGCACCTCCGCCAAGGAAGCTGAATAACTGTAGACGGCTGAACCCGCTGTAAGAGCGGTTTTTAAAATACAGGTACATGAAGATTGCGATCAGGGGGGCAATGCATAATGTGAGATTTGCAATTGGTCTCATGAAGCTGGGATTTAGTGATATTCCGGTCAAATGTAATTAATTTTTATACTTTTACAAATAAAAAATAATCAAAGTTCTCTTTTGGAAGGAATAGTTGTCAAATCAACAGGAAGTTGGATCACAGTCCGCGTTGCGGATGGCTCCAGGTATGAATGCAAGCTGAAGGGACAATTCCGGATCAGGGATATCAAGCATACAAACCCCGTAGCCATTGGAGATCGCGTGGAGGTTGGGCATACCGACGGTGACAGCCATGGCATGGTCACCCATATCAGGGAACGGGAAAATTATATCATCCGGAAATCCAAAAATTTATCTAAAATATCGCACATAATTGCAGCGAATCTCGACCATGCATACCTGATTGTAACCCTGGCCCAGCCGCAGACCTCCAATGGTTTTATTGACCGGTTCCTGGTAACGGCCGCAGGGTATTATATTCCGGCCAGCCTGATTTTTAATAAAATAGACCTTTACAGTCCTGACCTGATGGCGATCCTGGATGAACTCACCGATATCTATGAACGGGCCGGCTATCCGTGTTACCGGGTATCGGCAACAAGAGGTGATGGCGTGGAGGGGATCAGGGAGCGTCTCAGGGGCAAAGTAAGTCTCTTTTCAGGCCATTCGGGTGCCGGGAAATCAGCGTTGATCAAGGCAATAGATCCATCACTTAACCCGCGGATAGGGAAAATATCGGCAACCCACATGAAGGGGATGCATACCACCACCTTTGCCGAAATGTTCGAACTCAGTGAAGATGGTTTTATCGTTGATACACCTGGCATCAAAGAATTTGGCCTGATTGATTTCGATAAGGCGGAAATACCCCGCTGTTTTCCTGAAATGGACCGGCTATTGTCGCAATGCCAGTATAAGAACTGTTCCCATACGCATGAACCGGGTTGTGCCGTCAAGCAGGGACTTGAAACCGGCACCGTGAGTACTTTGCGTTATAATTCATACCTTAGCATCCTCAATGATCGCTAAAGAACTTGTCACCGGATCGGTCGTACCCCTTAACCCCTCGGATAAGGGCACATTTGCCTTGTTGCAGATGGAAGAATCCCGGTTGTCGCACCTCCCGGTCATCGATGACCCGGATTTCCTTGGGGTGATCTCGGATAAGGAACTTCATTCCCTGGATGATCCTTCAAATGAAGTCGGGAATATAAAACTGCAGTTAAACCCGGTAAGTATCGAGGAGAACCAGCATATTTATGAGGTGATCAAGATGTTTGCCTCGTTGAATCTCTCGATGTTGCCTGTTGTGGATGCGAAAAACCATTATATCGGCGCCATTACCCTTTCGTCGCTGGTGGGTCACCTGTCGGAGATCGCCGCGATCCAGAATCCCGGCGGGGTGATTGTTCTCGAAATCAACAACAAGGATTACAGCATCACAGAAATTGCACAGATTGTTGAGTCGAACGATGCTAAAATCCTCAGCCTCTACATGACCTCCTTTCCCGAGTCGACAAGGCTTGAGATAACAATAAAGGTGAACCGGATCGACATTGGGGCCATCCTCCAGACTTTCGACCGGTATAACTACCTGATTAAGGCATCCTGGTCACAGGAGGATGCGTATACAGAGGGGCTTCAGGACCGCTTTGATGCTTTGATGAATTATTTGAGCATCTGATCTATGAACCACCGGCGATTTTTCCTGCTTCAGACAGTCATGGTCTGCTTGTTGACCGGCTTTTACCTTGTTGTTGCCCCGGCCCGGGGGCAGGTTCCGTCAAAGGAAAACCAGGAGCCACATCCCGGTTTCTTCATCATACATAAGATCACCATCACCGGAAATAAAATTACAAGGCCCAGGATTATTACACGTGAGCTGAAATTCCGGGAACTGGATACAATACCTGCCGCAGGTTTCCGGCAGCTTCTCGTGACCAGCCGGCAGAATGTGTTCAATACCGGCCTTTTCAATTTTGTTACGATTGATACGGCTTCTGCTGACAACAGGCAGCTGATCGATATTCATATTTCGGTGGTGGAAAGATGGTACATCTGGCCGATACCGTTATTGGAAATTTCGGAACGGAACTTCAACATCTGGTGGGAAACCCGCGATTTCAGGCGTCTCACCTACGGCATCGATTTTACATTCAACAACTTCAGGGGGAGAAACGAAACGCTGCGACTTCTGGCTCATTTCGGGTACAACCAGTTGTACGGCTTCTCCTATAAGATACCAAACCTGAACCGGAAACAAACCATCGGGCTGACTGTCGGGGCCGGTATCGAAATGAATCATGAAATGACGGTTCAAACACTGAATAACCGGACAGTGAATGTAAAGGATTCGGCCTACATAAAAAGGATAATATACGGGTATTCGGACATGCAGCTTCGGCCAAGCTTCCATACGACGCACACTTTCCGCCTGTCGTACAACTACTATATTTTTAGCGCGAATATCGACACCGTGCCCGGGTTCAGCCTGTCGGGCAGCCACCAGCAGTGGTTCCTGGCCGTGTCCTATTTATTCAGGAACGATCACCGGGATGCGGCCTACTACCCCCTCACCGGGTACTACTTCGAACTCGAGCTGAATCATACATTCCCATACGGCTCGGCCCATAACAGTTATATCAAGACGAAACTGAAAAAATACTGGCAGCTTCTCCACCGGGTATATTTCGCGACCGGGTTTACAGGAAAGGTTAGTTTTGAAAAATACCAGCCCTATTTTCTTCAGCGCGGATTGGGATACAGCCAGGATTTTGTAAGGGGATATGAATATTATGTTGTTGACGGGCAACATTTTGCACTGATAAAGAGCGATCTTAAATTTGCATTGGTTCCACAACGGGTCATCAAAATCGGGTTTATTAAAACCACCAAATTCAACACAATTCCTCTGGCGCTTTACCTTGACCTGTTTGCCGACATCGGCTACTGTTACAACTACCAGCGGTTGATCCAGTCAAATAAGATACAGGGCAATACCCTGGAAAACAGCCTGATGGAGGGGATTGGCCTGGGAATTAATTTTGCCACCTATTATGATGTCGTTTTCAGGTTTGAAGGTTCGATAAACCGGATGGGCAAAACCGGATTTGCGCTTCATTTCGCCTCGCCTATATAGCGGGGACAGATGTGCTGAACAATAAATTAATGTACCTTTGCACCTTAATTCAATGATTTTTTTTAATCGTCATGCAAATTGCCTTATTCGGTAAAAATGTATCCGGGGCTGTAATCCCATTCATCCAGGATTTATTTGATGAACTGTTTGACCTGGATTGTGTTACATTGTTATACCAGCCTTTTTACGAAAATCTCCTGGGAAAGATAACCTTTAAGAGACTCCCGGAGTTGTTCAACCTCCAGTCGGATATCCAAAACAGGGCTGATTTTTTATTTTCCATCGGGGGAGACGGTACGATACTTGATGCAGTCGGATTGGTCGGCAACTCAGGAATCCCCGTGACCGGGATCAACATGGGGCGGCTGGGTTTTCTTTCAAGCATTTCAAAAGAGCATATAACTCCGGCCATCAAGGCGATCGGACTCGGGGAGTATAAACTTGAGAAAAGGACCCTGTTGCAGCTCGACACCCCAAGCAATATCTTTGGCCGGAACAACTATGCGTTGAATGACCTTACAGTGTACAAGCCGAATGTGATGTCGATGCTGACCATCAAAACCTGGATCAATGGTGAGTTTTTGAATTCCTATTGGGCCGACGGGCTGATCGTTGCAACCCCTACCGGATCCACAGCCTATTCGCTGAGCTGTACCGGGCCCATCATTACCCCCGATTCCGAAAATTTCCTGGTAACGCCTATTGCGAGTCACAACCTGACGGTAAGGCCCATTGTGATCAGGGATGACAGCGAGATAAGGATCCGTGTGGAAGGCAAGGGCTCTGAATATCACGTGAGCCTTGATTCCCGCATTGAAAAGGTGGATAATGCATTGGAACTGACCATCCGCAAGGCTCCTTTCAAGATCAATCTCCTGCGGCTGAACGATCAGAATTTCTTCCGGACGATCAGGGAAAAACTGAACTGGGGATTAGATAACCGGAATTAGCAATAAAAAGCCGATTTTTCGAGGTGATATCCAATAAATTCGTGAAAAGAGCGTTTACTGTGATTATTGAAAACAAGTCATAAAATAGCAGATTTAAAACACATGTTGAACCGCACAGGGAAATCCTTTTTCCTGGTCTTTCTTTTTATTTCCGGTTTTCACACCGTTAAGTCACAGGACCTCGAAGTGGGGTTGACCGGTGGTGGCTGTTACTATCTTGGAGACCTGAATCCCGGGCAGCACTTTTTAAAGACACAGATGGCCTATGGTTTGATGGCCCGTTACTGCCTTGATACACGCTGGGCGGTGAAATTAAGCGGCACCAGGGGTTCGGTAAAAGGGGATGCCGCATCCTCAGGTTATCTGCCCGATCGGGGTCTCTCCTTTTCAAGCTCAATTACTGATATTTCGGCCGTTGTTGAATTTAATTTCCTGCCATATTTTACAGGCAGCAGGATGAACGGAATATCACCGTATATTTACACCGGGATTTCTGTGTTCTTTTTTAATCCCGTTTCAAATGGTATTTCGTTACGCTCAATTGGCACGGAGGGACAAAATATCGGATATCTTGGGCGAAAACCTTACGGGACGACAAGCCTGGCGATCCCGTTCGGACTGGGGGCTAAATTCAGCCTGGGAAACCGGCTTAGTTTGCAGGTATTCTGGGAGATGCATAAGACCTTTACCGATTACCTCGATGATGTGAGTACGACATATTATTTGAACGGCAATACATTAAAAGCCAACGACCAGGCAGGTCTGATGTCTGATCCGACCCATAACCATACCGCTGGTATGCAACGGGGAAATGAAAAAACCAATGACTGGTATGCCTTGTTCGGGCTATCATTCACCTATAAATTTAACCTGTTATCGTCAAAAAAATGCCGGGACCTACATCACAATTAACTTCCGGCGATTCAAAATGATTGAACTAAAGGATCAGATAGATAAGAAAAAGTTACCTGTTCACGTTGCGGTGATAATGGATGGCAATGGCCGCTGGGCCAAGAAGCGCGGATTTGTGCGCACGCTTGGCCACGAAAAGGGGGTTGATGCCGTAAGGAATACAGTTGAAGCTGCCGCCGAACTGGGTATCAGGTTCCTTACCATGTATGCCTTTTCTACAGAGAACTGGAATCGTCCGAAATATGAAATCGATGCCCTGATGCGCATCCTGGTGAATTCACTTCACGGGGAGATGCCCACCCTGATGAAAAACAATGTAAAGCTTACGGCGATAGGCGATCTGAAGAGCCTGCCCCCGAAAAGCTACCGGGAGCTGATGAAGTCGATTAATGAAACTTCACAAAATTCCGGGTTGACTTTAGTTCTTGCCCTGAGTTACAGTTCACGCTGGGAGTTGGTTGAAGTTGCACGTTCGATAGCCAGGAAGGTTGAAGCAGGGGAGATCAGGTCGGACCAGATTGATATTTCCACCTTTACCTCATTCCTGGCCACATCCGAAATCCCCGACCCGGAACTGTTGATCCGAACAAGCGGCGAATATCGCATAAGCAATTTTCTGCTCTGGCAAATTGCCTATGCCGAATTTTATTTTACATCTACCCTCTGGCCCGATTTTGGCAAAGAGGACTTTTACAAAGCAATTCTCGATTTCCAGCAACGGGAAAGAAGGTTTGGGCTAACAAGTGAACAGATCAACGAATTTGAAGGAAAACTACGTAAATAAACCCGGATGAGACTTCGCCAACTGCTAATAATTTTATTTTCCCTGCTTCTTTTTCAGCAACTCTCAGCCCAGGTGAGGCTTGGGGAGTCAAGTGCAACAGATTACAACAGCCCGAAGGAATATTACATCGGCGGAATGACCGTAAGCGGCGTTAAATACCTGGATGGGAATGTACTCATCATGTTGTCGGGGTTAACCGTCGGTGACAAGGTTAAGGTTCCGGGCGATAAAATATCCCAGGCAATCAGAAAATTATGGGACCAGGGACTGTTTGAAGATATCAAGGTTTCTGTGACAAAAATAATTGATAACCAGGTTTTTATTGATTTTTACCTGAAGGAGCGTCCGAGGTTGTCAAAATTCCAGTTCACCGGGATCAAAAAATCGGATGTTGACGATATCAGGCAGAAAATCAGGCTGGTAAAGGGTGATTATGTGACTGATAACATGATCATCAAGACCAAGAACATTATCCTGAAATTTTATAACGACAAGGGTTTTCTCAATGCAACGGTGGATATCGTGCCCAAGAAGGACAGCACTTCCGCCAATGAAGAGACCCTCTTTATCAATGTCGATAAAAATGAGAAGGTGAAGGTTTATGCAATCCATATTCACGGGAATAAAGAGGTTTCGCCGGAGATGATCAAGGGTGCATTTAAAAAGACCAAGGAAAAGAGTGTCTTCAACCCGTTGAACGACATGGATAAACTCATCTACAACACTACGAGGGATGCAGCAACGCTGAAGTTCCTGGATATCGGAAACGATTTTGCAGAGCATGCCTCCAACAATATCAGGATCAGGATTTTCAAGTCATCGAAATTCATCGAGGAGGATTACCAGGCCGACAAGGTACTGCTTACAGGGAAGTACAATGAACTGGGCTATCGCGATGCCCGTATCGTGAGGGATTCCATTTCGAAAAATGATGATAATACGATCAACATCGACATCTGGATTGAAGAGGGACCAAAATATTATGTCAGAAACATCTCATGGGTCGGGAATACAAAATACTCCTCCCAGTTTCTCAGCCACATCCTGAAGATCGGGAAAGGGGATGTATATAACCAGAAGGTTCTCGAAGAGGCGCTGACCTATAATCCCAACGGCGCCGACATCCAGTCGCTGTATATGGATGACGGCTACCTTTTCTTTAATATCCAGCCCGTGGAAACCCGTGTTGAAAATGATTCAATCGACCTGGAAATCCGCATGCGTGAAGGAAAACAGGCCACTGTCAACAAGGTCTCCATCAAGGGAAACACCAAAACCAACGATTATGTGGCCCTGCGTGAGGTACAGACGCGTCCGGGGCAGTTGTTCAGCCGCGAACGGCTTATCAGGTCGCAACGCCAGCTTGCCCAGTTAAAGTATTTCGATGCCGAAAAGCTAACGCCCAATGTAAATCCGAACCAGGAGGATTACACCGTGGATATCAGTTATGATGTGACCGAAACTTCAGCCGACCAGATTGAACTTTCGGGGGGATGGGGTTACGGGCGTATCATCGGAACGGTTGGATTGTCATTCAGCAATTTCTCGCTGAAGAACATCACCAAATTTAAATCATGGAAGCCGATCCCCGCCGGGGACGGTCAGAAACTGAGTTTACGTTTCCAGACCTATGGAGCGGGCTACTTCAGTTATAATTTCTCCTTTACCGAACCCTGGCTTGGAGGCCGGAAACCGCTGGCACTCAGTTTATCCTATGCCCATTCAAAATATACGCTTGGATCAGCATCCACTCCGGCTACCTATTCCTATTTTAAAATTGACGGAATTTCAGTTGGTCTGGGGACCCAGCTTCACTGGCCGGACGACTATTTTTCACTCTACCAGGGTTTCACTTTTAACAGGTATAACATCCTGAACTATGCCTCCCTGTTGTCGGTCGGCGATGGAATCTACAATTCGCTGAGCTATGGGATTGCCCTTTCACGCAATTCGGTTGATGCCCCGATTTTTCCCAGGACAGGATCTGAATTCACCCTGGGGCTGGATATGACCCCTCCCTATTCGCTGTTTCGCGGCAACCTCAGTTACCTGAGCTATAAAGAGAAGAACAAATGGGTGGAATACTATAAGCTTAAATTTAAGGGTGCCTGGTATGTCGATATCATTGACAAACTGGTGATGACCCCCCGTTTACGCTTTGGATACCTGGGTGCCTACAATTCAACGCTTGGCGTAACGCCGTTTGAACGTTTTTACCTGGGTGGTGACGGGTTGTCGGGGTACAACAATATGGATGGCCGTGAACTGATCGGCATGCGGGGCTATGGCAACAGCACCCTGACACCTACCGTCAACGGAAGCGTAACAGGCGGAACCATCTATACCCGCTACACGCTCGAACTTCGATACCCGATCTCGCTTAACCCGAGTGCAACAATTTACGGACTGGGCTTTATGGAGGCGGGAAACGACTGGCCGAAATGGAAGGATTTCAACCCGTTTAATGTCTATCGTTCAGTTGGCTTCGGCATACGGGTCTTTCTTCCTATGTTCGGGTTGCTCGGTCTTGACTGGGGATACGGTCTTGACCCGGTTCCCAACAATCCCTCGGCCAGCGGAGGACAGTTCCATTTCTCAATTAACTCGTCCATTGATTAAAGGTGGCGAGGTGGCGAGGTAGCGAAAATCCGAAATGTTGGTGAAGAGGGTGGTACTGGTTTTTAGAATTTTTTATTGAACTTATAACATAATTGGTCATGAAAAAGTTGTTGTTTTTGGTTGTGTTGTTCTTCTCAACCGCCATGATGGTCCAGGCACAGAAGTTTGCCTATGTCGATACCCAGTATATCCTCGACAACATTCCCGAGTTTGCCGAAGCACAGGCGCAGCTGGATGAACTTTCAAACAACTGGCAGAAGGAGATTGAGGTTAAGTTTGCCGAGGTCGACAAGATGTACAAGGACTACCAGACACAGTCGGTGCTCCTTCCTGATGATATGAAGAAGAAAAAGGAGCAGGAGATCGTGGAGAGGGAGAAAGAGGCGAAAAATCTCCAGCGGACCCGTTTCGGCAAAGACGGGGATCTTTTCAAAAAGCGCCAGGAACTGGTAAAACCCATCCAGGAAAAGATCTATAATGCCATCCAGGAACTTTCCAACAACAACAACTATGCTGTTGTATTTGATAAAGGAGGCAGCCTGACCATGATGTATGCCAACCCCAAATATGATATCAGCGATGACGTGCTGGATAATCTCGGCGCAAATATGAATAACAGGAAAGGAAAAGGTAAAACAACCGGAACTCCCTCATCTTCACCAAAGCAGAGCGGGGCCACGGAGGGTAAGAGCAACTCGGGTGACAACAATAATCCGCCAACAGGTGGAGGAAGAGAAATGAGGGAACCCAAGAAATAAAAAAAAATCTTAATTTTGCATCACCATATTCTAGTATAAACCTTTAATTATTGAAAATGAAAAAATTAGCTAAGCTTTTTGCAGTAGTTGTATTGATGGTTGGTTGTTCGTTTGCATCGCATGCTCAAAATCCGGTTAAGATCGGACATATTGATTTTAACACCCTGCTGGCTGCCATGCCGGGGATTGATTCAGTAAAGATCAAACTTCAGTCGTATCAAAAAACACTTACAGATCAGATGGATGCCATGAAGGCCGAATTTGAGAGCAAATACCTCGATTATCAGTCACAGGCTTCGAGCATGTCGGATTTGATCAAGCAGACCAAAGAAAAAGAACTTTCTGATCTCCAGGGACGTATTGATGCATTTCAGCAGAAAGCCAGCCAGGATCTTCAGGCGAAACAGTCGGAACTGGTAGCACCTTTTATTGAAAAGGCAAAGTCGGCCATCAAGGAAGTTGCCAAGGAAAACAAGTATACCTATGTGCTGAATGCCATTGAAGATGTAGTCATCTACAAGGATGATGCTGATAATGTCATGCCTTT
>JBAXFZ010000037.1:0-17088 GCA_037139685.1 Bacteroidota bacterium | reverse complement strand
TCCCGGTCAGTTACATTACCGGAACATCGATCGGGGCTGTAGTAGGGGCGCTGTATGCTAGCGGGTACTCGCCAGACGAGATTGAAAAGCTGATGAATTCAAAATCTTTCCAGCGTTGGGCGGCGGGTGTCGTCGATGAAAAGTCGGTCTACTATTACCGTAAGGAGGATCCGAATGCCTCATGGATTTCCACCAGTTTTGATTTTACAAAACGGTTGACAGCCATTTTGCCGACGCAGATTATCAAAACCTATGAGATTGATTTCAGGCTCATGCAGATGCTTACCCAGTCGAATGCCGTCGCAGGGGGCGATTTTAACAAACTGATGATTCCCTTCAGGTGCGTGGTATCCGATATTGATTCATCCGAACAGATGGTTCTGCGCAAGGGCGACCTTAGCCAGGCCGTAAGGGGATCGATGAGCCTGCCCCTGCTGCTGAGCCCTGTCGTGATTAACGGGAAGCTGGTTTTCGACGGGGGAATGTATAACAATTTTCCCTGCGACATCGCCCTGCGCGAGTTTCATCCCGATGTGATCATCGGCAGCCGCGTCGCCCAGCGCTACGA
Source organism: Bacteroidota bacterium (assembly GCA_037139685.1). Lineage (GTDB taxonomy): Bacteria > Bacteroidota > Bacteroidia > Bacteroidales > FEN-979 > CAIVAT01. Next base: position 16,520 of record JBAXFZ010000037.1, on the reverse strand, counting down.
AAAGCCTGACCGCGATGATATTGTGTCACAATTGCTGACTATGCTCATGGAGCGCCAGAGCGATTCCATCACCTATCCCCACTCTGTGATGGTTGTCCCTGATATCCCGTCGGTCGACCTGATGGATTTCTCCGGAACGACCCGGTTGGCCGACAGCGGGTACAGGGCCACGCTGAGAAAAATTCCTGAAATCAGGAAACTGGTGCACGACAGCATCAGTGCAGACGAGATCATCCGGAAGCGGGAAGCTTTCAACAAACAAAAACCGGAACTCCGCTTTGACTCCATTCATGTTACCGGGCTTAACAAGATGCAGACCGGCTATGTGGCAAAGATGCTGAAACATGGCAATAAAACCATCTCCATTGATGAACTCAGGCATGAATACTTTCGCTTCATCGACGAGAGTTATGTGAAAAGCATCTTTCCGGTTGCACGTTTCGATCATGAGACAGGCTATTATGATTTATACCTGGAGATGAAGAAAAATAACAGTTTTGGCGCAGAATTCGGAGGAAACTTTTCACTGGGGAACGCCAGTATGGCCTTCCTGCAATTACAATACAAGTACCTGTGGACCAAGGCTCTGCTGTTTTTCGCCAATGGCTATTTCGGGAAGGTATACAGTTCGGCCAAGGTGGGCGGCCGTTTTGATTTTAATTCAAAAACACCATGGTTTATCGACATCAATTATACTTACAACCATTTCGATTATTTCATGGCAGCCAGTTTCTTCTTTGATGATAAAACACCGAATTATATCAAGGAGGGCGAGTATTTCGGGGATGTCAACATTGGATTACCCGTTACGCATGCAGCCAAGCTTGCATTGGGTTTGAATTATGCATACACCAGCAAAAAGTATTACCAGTCTAACACCTTTACCCGCAACGATACATCCGATGTGACCACCTTCCGTTTTATAGCCCCGTCACTTTGTTTTGAGCTGAACAGCCTCAACCGGAAACAATTTGCAAACGGAGGGGTAAGGCTGATGATGAAGTTGTCCTATATAAATGGCTATGAAGGCCTGACACCGGGTTCCACCGCCGTGAACAAGGCCATTATTACACGGTTTCACGAATGGTACCGTTTGCAGCTGGTTTACGATAATTTTTTTGAATATATCGGCCCGGTCAAGTTTGGATTCTATGGCGAGGGTGTAATTTCAAACCAGCCGCTCTTCGCCAATTACATCTCGTCGCTGATTTATGCGGCACCATTTCAGCCTGTTCCCGAGTCGCAAACCTATTTCCTGCCATCCTTCAGGGCAATAAATTTTGCTGCAGCAGGGCTCAAGATGGTTGTCAAGGTTTATAAAAAAATCGAATACAGGCTTGAAGGGTATTTGTTCCAGCCCTACGAGGAGATCCTTCAGAACCCGGTTGATTTCACCGCCTATTACGGCCCCAAATTTGGTGACAGGACCTACATGGCTTCAACCTCAATGGTATACACCAGCCCCCTTGGACCAATCAGCATCGGGGTCAATTATTACGACAAGATGCCTGAACCCTTTACGGTCAATTTCAACTTCGGATTCATCCTGTTTAACAGGAGAGCCATGCCATAACCTATTTTTCGATTGGTTTGGAAATAATTTGTATTTTTGCCGGCATAATGAATCAATTCAACCGGCAATTGTCGGACACTCATGTTATTTAACATTAACGGATTTTAACTAAGAATGGAAAATACCCAGAACATCCCTCAGAATCCTGAACCGGAGCAAACAGCCGTTCAGGAGGAGAATGCTGCCATTGTAGACGCTACAACGGATAACATCAACCCTATGCTCCCCGCTGATGAAAATCAGACCGAAGAAACCGAAAACACAGTAGAAGTAATCCTGCCATCCTTCGACATTGCAGAAGTTGAAGGGGACAATGCAGTTGACGAACCCAGTGAGGATCTCCCTGTTGAACCTGTTGCCGAAACCCCGGAATCAACTGAGGAGATGACTGCCGAACCTGTTGCAGAAACCGTTGAGGAACCTGTTGCAGAAATTGTTGAGGAACCTGTTGCTGAAACCGTTGAGGAACCTGTTGCCGAAACCATTGAGGAACCTGTTGCCGAAACTGCTGAAGAGACGGTTGAACCCGAAGCCGCTCTTACCTCCGGACCTGCCGAACCTGCTCCCGGTTCGAACCTTGATATGCTCCTTGATGACCATCTTGATGAGCATATTGATGAAGTTACAGAGGAAAACGTTGACCACATCGCCATCGACGCCGACAGCAATTTCGACAATCTCACCCGTGAACAGCTGGTCGAGATGCTTGAAAAATCGGTGAATGAAACCGACTTCAATGCGGTTAAAACGAAGATCGCCCTGATAAAGGTTGCCTTCCTGAAGAAGAAAAAGGATGAGGATCTCCGGAAATATGAAAAGGTTATGGAAGAGGGCGGCACCAAGGAAGAACTTGCCCCTGAACCGGATGCCCTGGAATTGAAATTCAATGAACTTTATGCCATATACCGGGCCAGCAAAGCCCGCCATACCGAGGAACAGGAAAAAATCAAACAGGAAAACCTGAAGAAAAAATTCCAGATTCTCGATGGATTGCGCGTACTCATCAGTTCGGAAGAGACGCTGAAAAAAACATACGACGAATTTAAAATCCTCCAGGAACGCTGGAAGGAGATCGGGATGGTGCCGCGCACTGAGATCAACAACCTCTGGCAGAATTACCATTTCCTGGTTGAGAAATTTTTCGAAAAGGTCAAACTGAACAAAGAGCTTAAAGATCTCGACCTGAGGAAAAACATGGAGGCAAAGATCGCACTCTGTGAAAAGACCGAGGAATTGCTGCTTGAGACCTCCGTTATCAAATCTTTCAAGAAACTTCAGAAATACCACGAGGAGTGGAAAGAACTGGGCCCGGTTCCTGCCGATAAGAAGGAGGAGATCTGGGAGCGGTTTAAGAATGCCACTGATAAAATCAATGACCGCCGCCGCGAACATTACTCGATGATCGAGGAGGACCAGGATAAAAACCTTGAGACCAAGATCGCGCTCTGCGAACAGGCCGAGATCATCCTGGGGCTGCCCAATGAATCGATCAAGGATTGGCAGGACAACACCAACAAGGTGAATGACCTGCTTAAAATCTGGAAGAACATTGGACCGGTTCCGCAAAAGGTCAATACCGAAACCTGGAACCGCTTCAAATCACATCTCGATTCATTCTTTGCCGTCAAGAAGGAGTATTTTGACAAACTGAAGGAACAGCAGATGCACAATTACAACCTCAAGGTCGAATTGTGCATGCAGGCTGAAGCGCTCAATACCAGCACCGATTGGAAAAATACCACGAATGAACTGATCAGGCTGCAGGGTGAATGGAAAAAAATCGGACCCGTTCCCAAAAAGAATTCAGATAAGATATGGAAACGTTTCAGAACTGCCTGCGATGATTTCTTCAATGCCAAACAGTCCTATTTCTCAACGATACAGGCCAGCGAAGGTGAAAACCTTGCCAAGAAACTGAACCTGATGACCAGGTTGAAAGAGCACCAGTTCGGCGACAATAAAAGCGCCAACCTGGATATCCTGAAGACTTTCCAGCGTGAATGGACCGAAATCGGCCACGTTCCCATGAAGGATAAGGATAAGCTGCATAACGAATTCCGTGCCCTGGTGAATGAACATCTTGATAAGCTGAAAATCAGCGAAGTCGAAATGAGTACGGTGAGTTTCCAGGCCAAATTCGACCACCTGAAAAATGATCCCAATGCCCGCCGGGTAATTGGCAAGGAGCGTGAATTCCTCGCAACGAAGATCTCTAAAATGAAAGAGGAGATCATCCTGTGGGAAAACAACATTGGTTTCTTCGCCAAGTCAAAAAGCGCCTCGGTGGTGAAGGAGGAGTTTGAGAACAAGATCAGCAAAGCCAAGAGCGAGCTGAAAGTTCTTGAAGCCAAGATGAAGATTCTCAAACAGCAGGGTGGCTGAACAAGCGTGACGCGTAACTCGTGACGCGAATAAAAGTCCTTTTTTAATCTGCCTGTTATGCCCGGCAACTCTTTCGGTAAATCGCTTGTGCTGACGTCGTTCGGCGAATCGCACGGCGTTGCTGTCGGGGGTGTTCTCGACGGTTTTCCTGCAGGCGTAGTTATTGATTTTTCCTTTATCCAGTCTGAAATCGACAGGCGCCGGTCGGGTATGGACTTTTATGCCTCTTCGCGCAACGAACCCGATAAAATTGAAATCCTCTCCGGAATCTTCCAGGGAAAGTCGACCGGTGCTCCCATTGCATTTCTTGTTTACAACCATGACCAAAAACCTGGCGATTATGACCACCTGGGCAATGTTTACAGGCCGTCGCATGCCGATTATACATGGCAGCAGAAATTCGGCATCCGCGATCCGCGGGGGGGAGGACGCGCATCGGCACGTGAAACGCTCGTAAGGGTTGCGGCAGGGGCTTTTGCCAAAATTTTGCTGAACCGGCAGGGCATACAGGTTTGCGGGCGGGTTTCCCGGATCGGGGAATTCATTATTGGTGAGGGCAGGAAAGCGGAACTTCGCGTAAATGACCGTTGGGCGGCCGATCCGGATGATCCCGCCCTGGTTGCTTACCTGGGACAGCTAAAACTGGCCGGCGACACAACCGGCGGGGTGATTGCATGTTCAATTACCGGGGTTCCTGCAGGGCTGGGAGAACCTGTTTTTGATAAACTCCAGGCCGACCTGGCCAGAGCCATGATGAGCATCAATTCGGTAAAGGGGTTTGAATATGGTTCCGGCTTTGCCGGGTCCTCCATGAAGGGTTCGGAACACAACGACCGGTTTACCGGCCAAAACGGCGTCATCAGGACCCTTACAAACCATTCTGGTGGCATCCAGGGAGGTATTTCAAACGGCGAGGAGATATTCTTCTGTGTAGCCTTCAAACCGGTATCAACCCTGATGATGGACCAGGAGACTGTTACCACTTCAGGCGAACCCGTTATCTTCAGTGGCAGGGGGCGGCACGACGTATGTGTTGTTCCCCGCGCGGTGGTCATCGTCGAGGCCATGGCGGCCCTGGTGATTGCAGATCACCTGTTGAGATAATGCCACACGGTGATAACCCGGGGCTGGTAAAAGTCAAGGCTGTCGGACCACAGCTGTTGAAAAAACCTTCCCGACCACAAATTTGTTGAACTTAGCAGGTAGAAAAGCAGGGAATAGATAAAAAGCGTCAGCCCGGCTATAAAGAACAGGGAAAAGATATAGCCAACCTGCGCAATATCGCTCCGGGTGATTTCACTGCTCCCCGCACACTGAACCTCCGATTTTGTCCAGTTTCGCCTGGTCTCCTCCACGTTGGTGATAAGGTAATAAACCAGGGTCATGCCGATAAACAGGTCGTACCATGGGAACCAGCTATCGGGCAGCGCAAACCTGGCCAGGATCAGTATAACCGAATAGGTAGGCAGGAAATAGGGGGCGAGGGCGATCATGAAACGGGCGAACTGGCCGCCATAGCCGCCGGAGTAGGTGGTATACCCGCCTTCATGGCGTGTTACCACGAATTTATGGATCCTGTTCAGGAAGAGGAGCGCCACCAGCGCATGGGTAAATTCATGTTCAAAGGTGCCGAATGCGCTGAATTTCCGTAAAACCAGGAGATAGAGCAACAACCCGGCCCCGCTGCCGGCCAGGAGGTACGGGAATATGGGACTGTGATAAAGCAGGATCAGCGAGTGGATAAAACGGAGCGATAAGCCGGGCATGAAAAATACAAGTATCGCCAGCACCAGGAACCGGGATAACCTGAACCCGTGGTTAAATGACCCGGTGATGACCACCACCAGGACCAGGAATAACAGGATGACATATATCAGGTCCAATAAGTTGATATTTAATGTGTTGCCGTTACCCGGCACAATAATAACCAAGGGCTGAAAAGCCTCGATACCCGGTGATCGGCCGGGCCATAAAAATAGCGAAATTATGGATGGATTGGCATGATACAATGGTTGACTTTACCTCAGAACAAGTTTCTCCTCCGCCGCTATCAGCCCGTTTTCCCTGGCAACGACCAGGTACAGGCCCCTTGGGAGAGACGAAACATCCAGCTCAACCTGATTTAGAAAAGCCGGAGCAGATGCCGACAGCATCCGTGTGCCAACCGGGCTGAACAATTCAACCTCCCAGGGAGCCTATGTTTGTAAGTGTTAACGATTGAGATCCCTGAGGTTGCCGGGTTGGGGAATCGGGAATATTATAGACATCAATGAAATAAACGAACCCTTAATGTTGGGACAGCCAGATCACCGAACCGTTTGAATAATCGAGCCACCAGGTACCGGCCGAATCGCGGATGGCCTTATAAGAATAAAAGATGGTATCCTGGTTCGGGAGAGCCACCACCGAGTCGCGGCTGAAGGCTCCCCATTGTCCGAAAAAGATTTCATCCCGGTAGTAACTGATCCCGGGTGAACAGATATTCTGGTAATTCTGGGCTGTCAGTATGCCTGATGAAAGTGCCAGGAGCAACAGGAAAATTCTTTTCATAAGAAGGGGGCAAAAAAATAATTCACCTTTTCCCATCTGATAAAATTATAATTTTCCTGGTCAATTCAATAGAAATTTTGTCAGCAGCAGGAAGTTTGAAGAGGATAGGGAGAGGTCATTAAATTCAACGGAGCCTTCACCGAACGATATCCGAACGATATCCGAACGATATCCGAACGATATCCGAACGATATCCGATGGAGACTTAGAAGAGACTTAGAAGAGACTTAGAGGCGACTTAGGAAAGCTTAGACAAAACTTAGCGGAAATGAATTCAGGATAAGACAGAAACCTGATTTTAAGATTGGAACACACTCTCAAACAGAGGGTAAATATACGAAATTTGTAACTGTTTTCAAAGAGAAAAGGCAACTTCTTTTTCGGTAACGTTCCCAGGAATATCACGTACACTTACTCTGCAGGTTACGCCTGGTTTTAGCAGCGAAGGATACCGGAGGCAATAATGGTAATAAATGCCCGGGCCGGGTTTGGAGGCTTCTCCCTCTTCCAGGATCCTACCATCGGGCAAGACAACCTTCACCCATACGGAAGTGATATTTGTATGAGCGACGGCTTCGATTTTCACCCCTACAGGGCCCTGAACAGATCTGTCGAACCGGATATCAGGGATGGACGGGGGATGCATGAAATCCCTGATGGCCATCTGGTAAACGCCGACATTCCTGCTCTTTTTCTTTTTCCATTGTTTCAGGCGTAAGCGGTATAGTTCCGACAGGGCGGGATCGGCTACAACTCTTCGGCCAAATTCCTTTGCAAGTTCAAACCTGCTTAAGTGAGCCACCTGCCGTTCCGACCAGCTTTTTTTAGGCGGATCGGGAACCGGCCCGGTGATTCCGTCACGGTTAAAGATATATGTTGGCGGTTTTTTCACCTAGATTTAAAAGTGTAACCTGTTTCGGCACATAAAGTTAATACAGAATTTTGTTTTTTTTCTGCACCTGACCTTATTTAGAAAAGGTCTATGGTGAAGGGTAATTTCCTACCTTTGCAAAAAACAAACACTATGAAATACAATCCGCTTGGAAAAACCGGTGTGCTGGTTTCCGAATTGTGCCTCGTAGCCATGACCTTTGGCGGCAAAGGATACTGGAAGGCGATCGGCCAGTTGCCGCAGGATGATGTGAACGGTATTGTTAAAACCGCAATCGACAGCGGCATCAACTTTATTGATACTGCAAATGCCTATTCAGAAGGCCTGTCGGAGATCATGACCGGTAAGGCGCTGTTATCGCTGGGCATCAGCCGTCAGCAGGTTTTCCTTGCAACCAAGCTCAGGATCAGGATGGGAGCAGGGGCAAACCAGGTCGGCCTGTCACGCCTTCACATAGCCGATTCGGTGGAAGACAGCCTTAACAGGCTTGGAATGAATCACATCGACCTGCTGTATATTCACGGGGTCGACCCGGTTACCCCGCTGGAGGAGACCATGCGGGGACTCGAGGATGTCGTTCGTTCAGGCAAGGTGCGGTATATCGGGATCAGCAACCACCCGGCATGGATGGTCATGAAGGCCAATGGTTATGCGGCCAGGATGGGATGGACCCAATTTGCTGCGCTCCAGAACTATTACACAATTGCCAGCCGCGACATTGAACGAGAGATCATTCCCATGGCCCTGAGCGAAGGTCTGGGGCTGATGCCTTGGAGCCCGCTGGCCGGAGGATTCCTTTCGGGGAAATTTACAAGGGATAAGAGCAAGGCCGGCGACAGCCGGAGGGATGAATTCGATTTTCCGCCGATCAACAAGGAGAAGGCTTATGATGTGATCGACGTGATGGCCGGGATCGCTGCGTCGCACCAGGTCTCGGTTGCGCAGGTGGCCCTCGCGTGGTTGCTGCGCAAGCCTGCCGTCACAAGTATCATTATCGGAGCCAAACGGATCGAGCAGCTTGCCGACAACATTGCCTCCACCCGCCTGGGCCTCTCGGAGGATGAGATGCTGCAACTTGATAACATCAGCGCTTTAACACCTGAATACCCCGGCTGGATGATCGAACGGCAAATGATGGGCCGCTATCCCGACCCCGTCCGATAACCCCGGGATTTTTATAAAGCCCCATGTAAACGAATATTTTTACTTATTTCGCTACTTCGCTACCTCGCTGCTTCGCTACTTCGCTACCTCGCTACCTCGCTACCTAACTTCCTTCCTTCACTTTGGTAAACAACCCGCTGAATTTCAGGTATACCCCCACGAGGGTTCCGCCTGAGATAAGGATCGTGTTTATGTTTGACAAAAAGTTCTGCTGGGTAATGAAAAGAAAAACAGCGATACTGGTCGCTACCAGGATGAGCGGCACCTTAAACCGGTTCCATGCTCCATCCAGCTCGATTTGTTTTAACATGCTCTCAAAAGTACTTCTGTCAATTTCTGTCAAAATAAAATTTCTGAACGACTGGCTGACAATTTCAATCCGTTCCCCTCTTTGAAGAATCCCTTTTTTAAGCAGCAAGGTGATGGTTTTTTTGTTTTTAAGGTTTAGCAGCGTATCCTGGGCAAGGTCAAGAAGCATGAATTGCTCGTTGTCGGTGAGTGAATCCCATATGGACCGGTAAAATGAAGTTGACAATTCCTGGATCTTTAAAACCAGGTCTTCAGAACCGGAGCAGGGGTGCGGTTTTTTCCCTTTTCCCTCGGGACAGTTGCCCATATCAATGTTGCTGCAATGCTGGAGTTCATGTTTGATGAGCTGCCTGTAATTCAGGATCGCAGGGTTGAATTGTATTTCATCTGAAAGAATGCGGCCAATCTTCACACACAGGTTGTCATCCGCTCTTTCCGGTGTGTCAAAAACGGGATATCGCTGCAGCATGCCGGAAACGAGCTTGTTAAACAGGGCAATCTCTGTCTTTGCCTTTTCGGCATCCTTAAGGATCCATTGTGTCCGGTATTTGTCGATCAGCTGCTCGGGTGGTTTATTCAGCCATAATATGATCCGGTTTTCCTCCGAAAGCTTGTCAAGCATCCGGTTGTTATTCCTGAAATTCTCAAGATCGATGATACCGGTTTCAAAATTGAAGAGTACCAGGTTATTCCGGCCCGGAGCCGGCGGTGCCGGAGTTTTCTCAAAGTCCACCGGGCTCCAGCCATTCTGGCTTAAAAACTGCACTTCGGGACTGTTGTATGAAATCATTACCGCATTCACATTGTAGGCAGCAATTTCATTGAGTTCATGGGTAATGGGTGGCCGTTCAATTCCTGTTTCAAATGAAAAGAAAAGCACCTTAACAAGCTTGCTGATCAGGAAACCTACAATGGTCATCAGTATGAGGACCGAAAACCAGAAAAGAACTGCAAGCCAGCTCCACCTGCCTGCATGATGCGGGTTAAAAATGTTGCTCCATGGATTTGGCGTTATTAATATTGACTTTGGCATGAATTTCTCTCCCTTTTCGTTGAAGGTGAGCCGGTTGAAAACGAGGGGTATCCCGCAGGTGGCGGTATCGGGGCTTTTGCATGCGATGAGCGGGTCTGAAGATATCGGGTCAGTCTCATTCATGATGTTGAAAAAGAGGGAATGTGAAAATTTAATAATGCCCGGGGTATTGATGTCTTCCTGTTCCCCGTTTTTCAAATTATATGGCAGCAGAACTGTTTGATCGACAACTTTGTAATAATGACCTATATCGTTTCTTAGTTTAAACAGTGAATCTCCAAGTGCCGGCGGATTGATTTCGCCATAAGTCTTGTGAAATTTTTCGGTTCTCTCATTCAGTTTGTGTGCAATAAACTGTTGCTGCCGTTGAATATAACTGGTTGTTTCATTTGAAAACAGGGTATCGGTCAGCAATACGACCGGCATAATGACGGCAATGACCATCCAGGTAAGGACAAACCAGGTGTACCGGGAAAGGAAAACCGGAATTGTTTTTAAAAGATCATTGTTCGGTTGCCAGTGATGGGTGGTGAGAACCTGGTAGGTGAGGAAAAAATGTCCTACCATTAATATGACCAGGAATATCATCAGGGGTGTCAATGGCAGTGAATAAAAACTTCCTGTAATTTTTATCATCAGCAGAAACAGGAATATAGCTGTGTTGATCCATATCATTAGGCTGTATCCCTTATTGTGCCGGTTCCGGGGCAGCAGCCAGCTGAAAAAGTAGTCCTTCCCCGCAAGCTTGCTTTGGTGCCTGGTTACTGGCAGCATGATCAGGTAACCTGCAAGGAGGATTACAAACACGAACCCGAAAAAACAAAGGACAAACATGGAGGTGAGGGCCCCGATCGAGTTTACCCGGTCGGGATTCAATAAGGTTACCACGAACAAATCCGTGTTGGGTACGGGAGACACATAGGCACGATAGGAGTGACTGCGTATCGACAGGTTCATGTAAGCCGGTTCGTTGGAATTCAGGGTAGTCAGCAACTCCTCATTGTCCTGGCACTCCATCGGCAGGTTGTCATACACATCGAGGATGTCGCTTGAGTGGTACCATACCTTCCCCTTGTTGTCAATGAGACAGTAATCGACCCCCTGCTGCAAAACAGGTGATTTTAACGAATGCATGGAGGTGGTTAAGGCAATGATTTTAATGCTGTCGTTCCCGGATGGTATTGAATAGGCAACTGACCAATCCCCAGTGGTCTGCATGAAAATAGGCTCCATATTGTACCATCCTGAATCGCACCGGTATTTATCGGGCCGGATAAAATAATCCCTGGAATTTATATAGGCCGTGGGACAATACCTGTAAGGTGTGACAATTGCACGCTGCTTCCCGCTTTTGTAAGCCCAGAAAAGGTTCTTATAAAATGGGTAGGCGGGTTTTTTCAGCAAGGCACATTTTTCGGAGGTGGAGGCAAATATCGAGGCGATGGGATTTTTTATCCCGGCGATGCTCTTTTCCTCCGTTTTATAGGTGTAAAGCTGGTCAAGAATAGCGCTTTTTTCTGCTGTAAATGCATCTTTTACAGCATCGTTCAGGTTTAACAGCTGCTCGTCATGGTCACATTTGAGATTGCTCCTGATCAATTGCTGGGAGAGCATGATCGATATCAGCAGTGTGCCGGTTACCACCGATATCCCGATCGTGGTTACCCCGGGTCTGGTAAGTCGTTCCCTTGGCCCCATAATAAAAACTTTCAGGACGGGGAAACTGAAAATGATGATAAGCAGGATGAAGAGAAAAATAACGATGAGGTCGGAAGATATCGTCCTCTTTAACTGGACAAACGATTTTTCCTCTATCAATCCTCCAAGGTAGCTGTTTGAATCCTGGCAGAAATTGATAGGGATCAGGAACATCAGGTAGTCAGTTCCTCCCATTGTTATTCTCAATATGTTTCCTGACTGTATCGCCGAGGGAACCTCCTTCGCCTCCTGCCCGGCGGTTAAAACCGGTGCGGACGGATCTCCGGCAGTGGATTTGTTGGTTCCTGCAAGGAGCTCGCCATGGGAAATCTTCATGTCGCCTTTCAAAGTTGAAAAGGCGATGCGGTTGTTGCGTATTAACAAATAGTCGGAAAAGAAATCCATCCGGAGCAAAGGAGTAATAAATTCATTAAGTGTTATCTGCAGGCTGACGCTGTCTTTCTTTTTTACAGGCGAAGCAACCGTGACATCCTTTGACGCGTCATCACCCTTGCCGTTGCTGGTCTCCTTGCTGGTCCTGGCAATAAAGGTGCTCTTATAGACAAGGATCTCATTCAGGTTCGTATCCTGTTTGTGATGGGGCTTAAGGCTCTCGGCAATTGTACCCAGTTCGGGAGGAAGGATGCGTGATGAGTCGTCGGGAGAGATGATCGAAAACTGTGCCAGGTTTTTAACGACGTTGGTATAGATACGCGTTTTTTGTTTCATCCCGGTACCGAGTTTCTCAAGTGTGCGGAATCCCCGTTTTTCGAGATCAGTACGTTTGTTTTCAATGGTAACAAAGAAATAAAGGCTGAGAAGTCCCATAATACCAATGAAAACCGCCAGGACTAAACCCGATATTCCTATCTTGGAAAATAATTTGCTCATGATCGTGTGCTTTAAGGTGAACATCAAGGCAGCAACCGGCCAGTTCCGAAGAACAAAACGCCGGCTGTCAGCAATCCTTTGATCAGGTGCACGGATAAGAGGAAAAACAGAAGGGGCAGCTGCGGAAGCTCTATCGGGTTGATCCTGTCCGGTTGACCATGCTCCTAACAATTACCAAATATAGTATGGATTTGTCAAAGTACTGCAGGAAACGGAAAAAATGTGACTCAAGCTGATCCGGGAAAAATTCCTATGTTTGCAAGGCCGTCAATGGCCGTGAACCATAACTCATTCTTCGGTTGGCTTATGTTTTCCTGGTTTTGCCTGGGAGGTCGGCTTAATTTCTCCGGTTACTTTGATTACATGGGGGAATTCGATACGAATCCTTCCTGACACCTCGGGGGCTAAATTAATCAGTTATTCAAGAGATCTGCATGGCATTCAAACGAAAAGAGGTTCAGCCCATCATCAAAGGGGACAAAAGGGTGATCAGGGGATGGGTGATGTATGACTGGGCCAATTCAGTTTACCAGCTCACAATTGCCTCTACGGTTTTCCCGATCTATTACAATACGGTTACCAGGAACGGGAAAGATTTTACAGTCGATTTTTTTGGGTTGCACATTATCAATACGGTTCTCTATTCATGGGCCATTGCTGCATCCTACCTTTTTTTGGCACTGGCCTCACCGCTTTTCTCATCAATGGCCGATTATACAGGCAGGAGAAAGGCATTCATGGAGGTGTTCACCTGGATCGGGGCGGTTTCGTGCGGGATGCTCTTTTTTTTCGACCGCTCGCACGTTGAGCTCGGCATTATCGCCTTTGCGCTTGGAACCCTTGGCTACGGCGGCAGCATCGTATTTTACAATTCCTTCCTCCCGGTCATTGCCGATCCTGCCGACCAGGACCGTATCAGCGCCAGGGGTTACTCAATGGGCTACCTGGGCAGTGTGCTCCTCCTGCTGGTCAACCTTTGCCTCATCATGAAGCCTTCATGGTTCTGTATACCGGAGGGTTCCGGCTTGCCGGCGAGACTCGCCTTTTTAAGCGTGTTCTTCTGGTGGATCGGGTTTTCAAGAATCACCTTTTCACGGCTCCCGAAGTATACCTTCAGGAAACGGCAGAACCGCGCCAGTGTAGTCATCAACGGGTACAAGGAGTTGATTATCGTATTCCGTCAAATACGCAAATCTTTCAGGCTTAGCGTCTACCTGGCCGGGTTCTTCTTTGTCATGATGCGTCTTCTCACTACCATGTTCATGGCCGCCACCTTTGGAGAGAAGGAACTGGGGCTGAAAGAAAATGTGCTTATTCCCACGATCCTGGTGATCCAGCTGGTAGGCATATTCGGATCATGGTTGTTTGCACGGGTTTCCGGGTGGATTGGGAACCTTAAAGCCCTGGTAATCTCAGTTGCAAGCTGGATACTGATCATCATCGGGGCCTATTTCATCAGCAACGCAGCCGGCTTTATCGTCACCGCATTCTTTATCGGCATTGTCATGGGCGGTTCACAATCCCTGGCACGCTCCACCTATTCAAAAATGCTTCCCGATACCACCGACCATACCTCCTTTTTCAGCTTTTATGATGTTATGGAAAAACTGGCTACTGTCACCGGCACATTCAGCTTTGGCATCATTGAGGCAATTACAGGGAATATGCGTTATTCGGTGCTTGCCATCGGCATTTTCTTCGCCATCGGGCTCTCCTTTTTACTGATGTTACTTACAGGTGATCCTGATAAAAACCCGGTCGGATAAGCCTGTTTAATGAAACGGCCGTTCCCCGGTTTATTTAAGGTATCGGATACCGCAATACTTAATTGGTTTTATTTTGTAGCTTTGCCTTATAATTTTCCTCCGCCAATGACAGGGTTTTATCCTGAAAAGGTTAATTTTGCAAGACTTTGGTTGAACCGGATCAAAATGTTTGATGAGCACGGTTGAGTGCATTCAGTTTTTAAAACATCTAATAATGTTTTGAAAATCATCATGATACTTTATTATGGAGCAACGAAAACACGATCATATCGCACTGGCATTTTCATCGCATATTCCCGGAGCGCATTCCGACCCGAGGTTCTTTTATGAACCCATGCTTGGATCGCACATTGGAGGAGAGTTTGAACCCTTTACATTTTTAGGAAAAACGCTGCGCGTACCCATGTGGGTATCGAGCATGACGGGGGGGACAAACCTCGCGCGCACAATCAATTCCAACCTGGCCCGTGCCTGTCGCGAGTTTGGCATGGGAATGGGGTTGGGTTCATGCCGCATCCTGCTTGAAAAACCGCAGTATTTCGATGATTTCAATATGCGTGATATCATCGGGGACGATTTGCCCCTGTATGCCAATATCGGGATTGTCCAGGTAGAGGAGATGCTTGCCGACGGTAGCTGCGACCGGCTCGAGGAGCTGGTGGCACAGCTCAGGGCCGACGGGTTGATCATTCATGTTAATCCGCTCCAGGAGTGGCTCCAGACCGAGGGAGACATATTGAGAAATCCCCCGGTTGAAACAATCGAAGCTTTCATGGCACTCACAAAGCTGAAAATTATCGTAAAGGAGGTAGGCCAGGGGATGGGTCCCGAAAGTCTCGGCAGGCTTATGAACCTCCCTCTCGAAGCCGTTGAATTTGGCGCCTTTGGAGGAACAAACTTTGCGCAGGTGGAACTGGCCAGGAGCACTCCGCAGAAGCAGGAGCTCTATGGACCGCTTTCATTGGTGGGGCATACAGCCGGTGAAATGGTCGGTATTGTGAATTCACTGGTTGACGGAGAAAGGCCTCCGGTTTGCCGGCAACTCATTATTTCCGGGGGGATCCGCTCCTTCCTGGATGGTTATTATTATATCTCAAAAAGCTCGCTGACAAGTGTTTTCGGACAGGCTTCGGGATTTCTGCGCTATGCACGCGGGGATTACAAGGAACTTCAGCAGTTTGTTGATGACCAGGTCAATGGTTTAAAATTAGCCAGGGCCTTTTTAAAAATCAGAACATGATGATGAATAATGAAATCATTCATGGCTTCTCCAAGCTAAGTGAAGAGGAAAAACGCAATTTCATTGCCTCGCTGTGCGAGGAATCTTCAATGGCCGGCGAGCGGCTTGAGCGTTTCCTGATGGAGGATGAAACCGACAGGAGCCAGTTTCTCGACCTGAGCGAAAATACCATAAGCAGTTTTCATACGCCTTATGGCATCGCTCCCAATGTAATGGTCGATGGCAGGGTTTACCATGTACCCATGGCCATCGAAGAGAGTTCGGTGGTTGCTGCAGCCTCGCACAGTGCCCGGTTCTGGGCGGAGCGGGGCGGGTTTCATGTAACGAACGTTACTACTGTGAAAGTGGGCCATGTCTATTTCAGCTGGCTTGGAGATCCCGGGTATATCTGGGAGCGCTGGCACCTGCTGAAACTCTTCATGCTGGAACGATTGAAGAAATTGACAATCAACATGGTGCGCAGGGGAGGAGGGATACTCAGCCTTGAGCTGCTGGATGCCGGAGAAACAGCCCCCCTATTGTATAAGCTTGAGCTGAAGGTCGAGACGATCAATTCGATGGGGGCGAACTTCATCAATACCTGCCTGGAAGATATGGCTGAGGCATTGGACCTGTTCTTTGCGGTTGATAATGATCCCGAGGGAAAAAAATGCCAGGTTGCCATGGCGATCCTGAGCAATTACACCCCCGAATGTACCGTCACCGTCGAGGCTTCGTGTGCCATTGAACATTTCAAACCTATCGCTGAGCGGTTGCCGGTTGGCACATTCGCAGATAAAATGCTTCTTGCATACCAGATTGCAAAGAATGATCCTTCCAGGGCCGTCACACACAACAAAGGCATCATGAATGGCGTCGATGCCGTGTTAATGGCCACCGGGAACGATTACCGCGCCGCTGAAGCAGCGGCCCATGCCTTTGCCTCCCGCGACGGCCGCTACCGGGCGCTAAGCCGGTGCACTGTGGAGAACAGCATCCTTACAATAGGTATTACAATACCCCTTGCCGTAGGGACTGTCGGC
>JBAXFZ010000036.1:0-17226 GCA_037139685.1 Bacteroidota bacterium | reverse complement strand
CGCTACACCCGCGAAACCCTTGAAGTTCGCTACAAGGGAAAGTCGATCAACGATGTCCTCAACATGACCATTGAACAGGCAGTCGGGTTTTTCGAGAACATTCCGTTCATTGTACACAAGATAAACACAATAAACGAAGTGGGTCTTGGCTATGTAACCCTGGGCCAGCAATCGACCACGCTTTCCGGGGGCGAGGCACAGCGTGTCAAACTGGCAACGGAACTCTCAAAAACCGATACCGGCAACACCCTGTATATCCTTGACGAACCAACCACGGGGCTGCACTTCGAAGATGTCAAAGTTTTGCTCACCGTACTCAATAAGCTGGTTGCAAAGGGAAACACGGTCCTGGTGATCGAACATAACATGGAGGTGATAAAGGTGTCCGACCATATCATCGACATGGGGCCTGAAGGAGGAGAGCGCGGCGGTCACATCCTGGCGGAGGGGACCCCTGAAGAGGTCGCCATGTACCCGGGTGGTTTCACCTCCCGCTATATCAAAGAAATCCTCGGATTAACCTGATTTTTCCGTACATTTGATCCATCAAACATTATCTTTTATGCAGGAAGAAGATTTAGCCGCACTGAAAGAATCGATTCAACCAAAAAACTGGTCGGAGACGATCAGCTATGACACCTGGGAGATTCTGAAGGTGATCTCCGAAATGGTTGAAGGCTTTGAAAAACTGAGCAGAATCGGTCCGTGTGTGTCGATTTTCGGATCAGCACGCATCAAGGACGGGCATCCCTATTACAAACTTGCAGAGGAGATCGCCTACCTGATGACAAAAGCGGGCTTCGGCATCATTACCGGCGGCGGTCCCGGCATAATGGAGGCTGCCAACAAGGGGGCCCACTTTGCCGGAGGAAAATCGGTGGGGCTGAATATCAACCTCCCTTTTGAACAAAGTCCTAATCCCTTCATCGACCGCAATAAACTGATCAACTTTAATTTCTTTTATGTGCGGAAAACCATGTTTATGCGCTACTCGATGGGATTTATCGCACTTCCCGGCGGATTCGGCACGCTCGATGAACTCACCGAGGCCATCACCCTGATCCAGACTCATAAACTGGTTCGCTTCCCCATCGTGCTGGTTTCACGCAGTTACTGGCAGGGGCTCATCGATTGGATAACCGGCACAGTGCTTACCGAACAGAACATCGGCCCCCTGGATCTTGAAATTTTCAAAGTGGTTGACACTGCCCAGGAGGCCGTTAGTTACATCACCGATTTTTACAAGACCTATGCACTGAAACCCAACTTCTAGGAAGGGTCCGGTTATTTGATTATTTTTGTATATTAATTCGGTTTTTCTTCATGCCCCCAAGAAAGAAAAAAGAACCTCGCAATATTCTGATCGAGTCGGCTGTTGCCGCAATGATCAATACAAAAGCAAAGAGCCCGGTGATACTTGACTTTTCCGGCATGAAGGGGGCAGTTTGCGATGCATTTGTGATTTGTCACGGCAGTTCGCGCACCCAGGCTGAGGCCATAGCGGATCATGTGATCGAGGAGGTGAAAAAACAAACCGGCCAAAATCCCTGGCATAAAGAGGGTTTTGAAATTGCGGAATGGATTTTGATTGATTATGGCGACGTAGTCATACACATCTTTCAGGAAGAACGGCGCCGATTCTACAACATAGAGCAATTATGGGCGGATGCACCTACCACAAAGGTTGACACGCAGGATTAAACAGAGTCACTTATTTTTTGGAATCAGACAGAATGGCAGAAAAAGGCAGTAATTTCATACCTCCCAAAGGCAAACGTCCTAAATTTAGTTTTTACTGGATCTACGCGATCCTGGCAATAATATTTATTGCGATCCAGTATTTCAATTACTCCAATCCCGTAAAGGAGATCTCCTGGAACAGGCTTGAGGAGATGCTGAAAAAGCAGGATGTTGAAAAGCTTGTGATCATCAACAAGGAGAAGGCCGAGATTTATATTAAAAAAGACAAGCTGAAATCGGACACAGCTTATAAAGATTTCACCAAACGCAGTTTCGGTACATCCTCGGCCACCAGCCCCGAATTTTATTACCAGATCGGTTCCGAGGAGATTTTCCACGGGCTGCTTAAGGATACGCGTGATTCGGTTGTTGCACGGATGAGGCATGACAGTCTGAACATATCGGAGATCTCCGCATTTCAGAAGCAATATCCCTACCCGCCCTCAACCGATACGCGGAAGGACCTATTTGGCGACATTTTCTCATACCTGCTTCCCATCATAGTTTTGATTGGTGCATGGTTCCTGATCATGCGCTTCATGAGCAAGGGAGGCGGCGGAGGCGGCCAGATATTCAACATCGGGAAATCAAAAGCCCAGCTTTTCGACAAGGATACCAGCGTAAGCATCACTTTTAATGATGTTGCAGGTCTTGAGGAGGCCAAGGTTGAGATCATGGAAATCGTCGATTTCCTGAAAAACCCGTCCAAATACACAAACCTGGGAGGTAAAATCCCAAAAGGGGCACTGCTTGTAGGTCCCCCGGGCACAGGAAAAACATTGCTGGCAAAAGCAGTTGCCGGCGAAGCCAAAGTGCCCTTCTTCTCCATTTCAGGTTCCGACTTCGTGGAGATGTTCGTAGGCGTTGGAGCATCACGCGTGCGTGACCTCTTCAGGCAGGCTAAAGAGAAGGCTCCCTGTATTATTTTTATTGACGAGATCGATGCCATCGGGCGGGCCCGCGGGCGCAACGCCATAACAGGCGCCAACGACGAAAGGGAAAACACGCTGAACCAGCTCCTCACCGAGATGGACGGTTTCGGGACCAACGCCGGGGTTATTATCCTGGCAGCCACCAACCGTGCCGATATCCTCGACCGCGCCCTGATGCGTGCCGGGAGATTCGACAGGCAGATCAACGTTGAACTCCCCGACCTGGAAGAACGCAAAGCCATATTCCAGGTACACTTAAAACCTTTGAAACTGGATCCGGGTCTCGATGTGGCTTTTCTTGCCAAACAAACACCCGGATTTTCAGGTGCCGATATTGCCAATGTCTGCAACGAATCAGCCCTGATCGCAGCCCGAAAGAACAAGTCAACCATCGAAAAACAGGATTTCCTGGATGCCATCGACCGTATCATCGGGGGTTTGGAAAAACGCAACAAGATCATCTCGGTTCATGAAAAGAAGGTCATTGCCTATCACGAATCGGGGCATGCCACCACCAGCTGGCTTCTTGAATATGCGCACCCGCTTGTGAAGGTTACAATTGTTCCGCGCGGCAAAGCACTGGGAGCAGCCTGGTATCTGCCCGAAGAAAGGCAGATTACAACATATGAACAGATGTTCGACGAAATCACCTCTGCCATGGGCGGACGTGCCTCTGAAGAACTTATCTTTGGCAAGGTTTCGACAGGCGCCTTAAACGACCTGGAGAAGGTTTCCAAACAGGCCTATGCAATGGTTGTTTACTTCGGGCTCAACAAGGAGATCGGGAATATCAGCTTCTACGATTCCAGCGGGCAAAACGAATATGCATTCCAGAAACCCTACAGCGAAAAAACTGCAGAAACCATCGACCAGGAGGTCCGGAAAATTGTTGAAAGCGCTTATGAACGGGCCAAGCAATTACTGGGCGACAACCGCGAGAAACTGGAAAAACTTGCCACATTGCTCCTCGACAGGGAGGTGATCTTCAGGGAGGACCTGGAGGAGATCTTTGGCAAAAGGCCATGGGACAAGGAAGAAGAGGCTGATAAGTTACCGCAGACAACATTGTTATCATAAACTGATCCCGGTCAAGCTATGGAAGACAGCACATCCAGAGAAAAAATCCTCAAGAGGGTGAGGGATGCCCTGATCGAAAAGACAGAGACCCCCTACCCCATCATCGACCAGGATTCCTCTGTTTACAAGGATATTACCGAACCCCTTGATGTTACCTTTGCCGAAGCTCTGGTGAAAATTGCCGGCAAGTTTGTTTACTGCGAGAGTGAAGATGAATTTATCGGAGTTCTCAGATCCTTTATCCTTGAAAAAGACTGGGGCCTGTTGTATTGCCTTGATCCCCGGCTGCATCATTTGCTCAAGACAGGCGGGATTCCATACGAATCCGATCCCGATGCCATACTGGAGGCCAGGATCGGAATAACACGCTGCGAATACCTGATCGCAAGACTCGGCACAGTGATGGTTTCATCGCGGTTAAGCCCCGGGCGCCGAATTACCGTTTATCCCGAAATACACCTGGTACTGGGATACACCTCGCAGCTTGTCCCCGATTTGAAACAGGCCCTGGGAAATATCAAGAAAAAATACAGGGAAAATTACCCGTCGATGGTTTCACTGATCACAGGCCCCAGCAGGACTGCCGATATTGAAAAAACACTGGTGATGGGAGCTCACGGGCCAAAAGAGCTCTATGTCTTTTTAATTGACGACTCAACACCATCAAATTAAAATGAATTCGGATGAGTAATTTCTGGACCCGGACCATTACCGGATTATCGATGGTGTTCATTCTGCTCCTGGCCCTATTTTTCAGCGGGTGGGTTTTTGCATCAATTTTCCTGGTCATCACCGTGCTTGGCATCTGGGAGTTCTACGGATTAATCACAACTGATTCATGCCAGCCTCAAAAATATTACGGCACGGCTGCAGGGGTAGCCCTCTATTCGTCAACCGCCATGGTTTATCTCATGCCGGGCGCCATAAGTTCTCATTCACAGTGGGTTAATTTCATCCCGTTCCTGCTTCCGATCCCGCTTTTTTTCACCTCTCTCATTATCGAAGTTTACCGGAACAGGCAAAATCCACTGCTTAACATGGCCACAACAACCTTTGGTTTCCTATATATTGCCATGCCTTTTTCCCTGTTGATTTTTTTCAACCGGCCCGACATGCTTCACTTCCTGGGTATGCCTGTGATCCTTGTCTGCTATTTTGCCTTTACATGGATGTATGATACGGTTGCCTATTTATATGGCAAACAATTCGGCAAACACAAACTGTTTGAACGCATCTCCCCTAAGAAAACCTGGGAAGGAACCATTGCCGGGGGCATTGTCACCCTGGTTTCTGCCTATGGACTGCATTACCTGATTAAGGACATCGCAGTTGCCGACCTGCTTGCATTGGCCTGTATGGTCCTGTTTTTCGGCACTCTTGGTGATCTTGTTGAATCGCTCCTCAAACGCAGTCTGAACATAAAGGACTCCGGAACCATCCTGCCCGGACACGGCGGCATTCTTGACCGTTTCGACACAATGCTTATTTCAGCGCCTTTTGTATTTTTGTACTTCTTTTTTCGACTCTTTATTTGAAACCCATGACCATACACCGAGAAGGATATAAAACAATCCTAATTGCCTTTTTATTTGTTGCCGCCGTATTGCTGGCACTAAACGATATCCTTGAAGACCAGACCTGGTTTCACTATTTTATGTATGTGCTCGGTCTCTGGTTTTTTATCATGATTGTCCGGTTTTTCAGATCACCGAAAAGGGTTGTCAGGGGGGGCGAAAAGGTGATTTTGTGCCCTGCCGACGGGAAGGTCGTGGTCATTGAACGTACCATCGAACCTGAATATTTCAAGGATGAACGGATACAGGTTTCTATTTTCATGTCGGCAACCAATGTCCATGTCAACTGGTTCCCTGTCGGCGGTGAAATTGTTTATTACTTCTACCATCCCGGCAAACACATGGTTGCCTTCAACCCCAAGGCTTCGCTCGAAAATGAACGTTCAACAACGGTCATTCAAACCTTTGATCATAAAAAGATACTGGTAAGGCAAATTGCAGGAGCGATGGCCCGCCGCATAAAATGTTACCCGAAGGTGGGGGAACCTGTCAACCAGGGAGAGGAACTTGGCTTCATCAAGTTTGGTTCGCGGGTAGACCTGCTGCTTCCGGTTGATACGAAACTTGAGATTACAATGAACCAGAAGGTGACCGGCCAGCAAACCATCATCGGTTACCTGAAATAACCCCGTTTACTCCTCCAGAGCCCTTCTCAGGAAAAGGTTGAAGGGATACATCGATTTGAAAGCCATTGCCAGCATCTCAGGCAAATGATCCGATTCCAGGAGCTCATTACTGACCGGATATGTAAGGATATAATGTTTGTGTTTCAATATATCCATGTCTTCGAAGTCTTTGGGAAAGTCCCTGGGGGCCTGTTTTACCTTCTCGATTTCCGACAACCCGTCACTGTAACTCCGTAGCTTTTTGTCATCCAGTATCTTCTTGAATTCAGCCACATTGTAATAAATTTCCTTCCTGATTTTTTTGAGCTTTTCAGGTTCGGGCATATATACCCCTGCCGAAACAAATGAACCACCCGGCTGCAGGTGGAAGTAATACCCGGGCCCGGGGCTTTTCCTGCCGGCATGGGTAATCCATGCCCCCATATTGGTTTTATAGGGGGATTTATCCTTTCCAAAACGCACATCCCGGAAAATCCGGAACATGCAATCCTTTGCCTCAACAAACCTGATTGATTCATCGAATTTGGCAATTGCAGGAATCAACAGGTTGACAAAGGTTTCAACCTCCTGTTTCGCTTCATTGTATAAATTTTTATGCGCCTGAAACCATTCACGGTTATTATTTGCTTCAAGCTGTGTCAAAAAATCGATTACCAGTTTTTGCATCGTTGTCTTTTTAAAAGCAAACTTACATAATAATCAGATAAATCCGAATCCGGCTGCGCCGATGTAAATCAAAAATTTATCCCTTGTTGATAACTTCCCGGGAAAGGATGTATTACCTTTTGCAATATTTCCGATTAAGCAGAAAAAGGAGACGATGAAAACCTTCTACTCATTATTTTTTCTGCTTATCGCAGTATCCGGCCAGGGAGCAGGTGAGCGTGTTCCCGCGGGAGGCCGCCAGCTGGCCATGGGAGGAACATCGGTTGCAGAAACCGATCTCTGGTCTCTGGGCAACAACCAGGCCGGCGCTGCCTGGCTTAGGGGAGGCAGCGCCGGCCTGGCCTTCCAGGATCACTTCCTTCTGAAAGAATTGATGTATGAGCAACTCGGGCTTGCCTACCCGCTGAAAGCGGGTACTTTCGGTATTTTCTGCAGCCGGTTTGGAAACAACCAGTACAATGAACTCAAAGCGGGTTTCAGCTTTGCACGAAAATTCGGAAAAACCTTCTCCGCGGGGGTCCAGGTTGATTATCTGAGAATCGGTATCACAGGCGGCTATGGCAATAAAAACCTATTCTCATGTGAAATCGGGCTGCAATACCATGCCGACAGGAACTTAATCCTGGGGATTCATCTCCTGAACCCTGTCCCTGTAAAAATCTCCCGGAGCCCCGGGGAACTCCTCCCGGTCACAATCTGCGCAGGCCTGTCGTACCGCTTCTCCGGTGCGGTTGTGGTCTCGGCAGAGGCGGAAAAGGACCTGGTTCATAAAATCCTGTTCCGCGCCGGCACAGAATATCATTTTGCAAAACCGGCCTGGGTGCGGATAGGGATATCAACCGACCCTGTATCCGTAAGCTTTGGATTCGGAATCGAATATGGAAAACTAGCTATTGATATGGCTTCAGCCTACCACCAGGCGCTGGGGTTCAGTCCATGCGGATCACTGACTTATTCATTCTGATGAAAGAGGTGTTCAACAAATAAAAGATGATATTGTGAAAACATTCTTGTACAAAACAATCACCCTGATACTGGTTTTTGTCTCTCCGGCAATGGCCTTCGGGCAGGCTGAAAACCTCGTCGGACAAATCGAAAAATCGGTTGAATCGTTGGAAATTGAAAATGACTATGAAGATCTTTTTGAAGATCTCGACGACCTTGCCCGGCATCCCGTTAAACTCAACTCGGTAACCGGGGAGGATGACCTGGCTGTCATTCCGTTTCTTACGCCACAACAGCGAAAATCACTGTTTGACTACAGGATTGCTTATGGAGAGGTGCTTTCCATTTATGAACTCAGGTCAATCACGGGTTTCGACTCGATGCTGGTAAGGAAAATAGAGCCCTATATTTCCCTTGTCCTCCCGTCACAGCGGCATCCTTTTACCTTCCGTAACCTCGCAAGGTACGGGCATCACGAACTGTTACTTCGCTGTAAGCAAAGTTTCCCTGAACCGGCAGGGTACCATACCGGAGATTCACTTGACGGTGCCAGGCCGGCCCCATATTACCTGGGGAACCCGCAACATTATTATTTCCGTTATTCTTTCTCCTGGTCCGACAACCTCAGTCTCGGCCTGGCGGGCGACAAAGACCCCGGTGAGCAGTTTTTCATGGGCAGCCAGCAACAGGGGATGGACTTTTATTCGGGGTACATGGAGATAAGCAACATTGGCATTCTAAAAAGCATCATCATCGGGAATTTCCGGGCATCCTACGGACAGGGTCTCACCCTCGGGACAGGATTCTCACTCGGATCGGTTCCCGGGATTTCAGCAAACACCCCTGCAGCCCGCGGAATCCGGCCAAGCCTGGGGATGAACGAAGGATCCTGTTTACAGGGGATAGGTGCGACAATTAAGGTAAAACCCTTTGAATTCAGCACATTCATTTCATACCATCCGCGTGATGCAGTCGTTTCCGTGGCAGACAGCCTTTCGGGGAGGGCCCGGGAGATAAGTTCATTCATCACCACCGGCTATCACCGGACCCTGAAGGAACTGGCAGGGAAAAACGCGGCAAAAGAGCTGCTTTTAGGTGGCAACCTGGCCTTTACGGCGGCACCCACCCCGCAACTCGGATTTAAGGCCGGTCTCACCGGGATGTATGTGCACTGGTCAGCCACATTGAGCCCCGGGGACTACCCATATAATCATTACAGTTTCAGGGGTAATGAAAATTTCAGCCTGGGTCTTGACTACCAGGTAAGATATCGCCGGCTGTATTTTTTCGGCGAGGTGAGCAGAAGCAAGAATTCAGGCCTGGCCCTCCTGGCCGGGGCAGTTCTGACTCCTGATTCAAGGGTAGCCGTCAGCGCCATTTACAGGATTTACCAGCCAGCCTACCAGAACCAGTTTTCAAATGCCTTCGGCCAGAACAGCATGAATTCCAACGAACATGGCATCTACATTGCAATCAATGCCTCGCTCCATCCAAAGCTGACTGCATGCGGATACATTTACCTCTTTACCTTCCCCTGGTTAAAATACCGGGTTGACGCACCGGCATCCGGCAGAGAGGCAGGTGCCTTACTGACCTGGCAGGCAGCCCGGAAAGTAACACTTGATCTGCGGGTATCCGGGAAAACAACCCTGGTTAACGGTGCAACCGAACAAGGTGTGAGTTTGCATAAAATCACCCCGCAGCTATCCGACAGCTATAAATGCAGCATTACCTGGTCCCCGGATGATAAATTGGAGTTCAAAACGATGATCGGTGTGAAACATTCGGGAAAATCGGTTAAGGATGGCCCTGCCGGCTGCCTTGTATGCCAGGATATAAAGGTAAACCCCGGGAAACGGCTTGAAAACGCCACATTCCGGTTTGCCCTCTTTGACATTCCGGGATATGATGAAAGAATCTATTCCTGTGAACCGGAGGTATTGTACGGATACTCCCTTCCTGCTTACCTGGGAAGGGGATTGAGAGGAGTCCTGGTACTGAAATTCAATATAGGCGGGAAATTTGATCTCTGGCTAAGGGGAGGGGTCACAAAATATGACGGAGTGCATGAAGTGGGCACGGGGGCTGATCTTACAAAAGGCGATACCCGGGGTGAGTTTTCCGGGCAGGTAATGATGAGGTTATGAAGAGGGTCTTTAACAGGCAGGGGTATAGCATTCTTAATTTTGCACCCGGCACCCTCTTTGCAACCCTGGTTAACCCGGTCTCATTGAATAACCACGGTCACAAAGAAGGCACCAAGATACAAGGGCCTTGCTCAACTGGCCCGTTGAAAGACAAAACGCTATTTCCCGTGGTGTTGGCTCCTCAGTTTACCAAGGCCTTCCATGCCATGGATATTCATACCCTTCGAAAGTTTTGAAACCGTCGACAGGTCAATGTTCCCCGTAAGGCTAAGCACGGCAACCTCGGTTTTATCCTTCATAAGCATCACCATCTCATTGATTTTTCCGGCTGCATCCTGCTTTGTCATAAACTTTATGTTCTGGCGGCCTTCATTTACGGTCATCAGCTCCTTGTATGTGCCTGCAGGAAACACTCCTGAAAATTCATTATAAATGGCAACCGCTTTTGCAATTTTAGTGGAATCAAATGAAAAGGTAAGCACCTTGAGCCCGGTAAGCTGCTCCATCATTTTCCTCATCTCGGTGCTGCTGGTATCCTTTGCTTCAGGTTTACCCATCTGCATGACCATCTGGAAGAGTTCCTTCGATATGTTGACTGTGGTAAAGCCATCCTGGTTGGAATACTTTTCAAACACCTTGTCAATCGGGCTCTGGGCGTGAATCATAAAAGGTATTGCAAGGAATACCGCACAAATTAAACTGAACATCACTTTTTTCATGGCTATTTTGATTTTATGGACTGATTGTTGTTTTCGTCCGGATTAATAATAATGGGTTGGTATTGGTAGAATTTATTAAAAAGCTGCATGTTTTCAATTGCATTGTTCACTAACTGCAGCCGTGAAACCTGCCTCAGGCCGATATTCAGGTTTGATGAGACCATCAGCAGGGCTTCACTGGCCTGGGCATAGGCCAGCTCCTGTTTGTCCTGGTTCCCGTGCAACAGGTTGTTTTTAAAGATGTCGTGCTGGAAAGTATAAAACAGTCCGAAAAGCAGGATGATGGTTGCCGCGATCCCTGTAAGGGTGCGGAACCTGTTTCTGCCGTGATGTAACACGACCATGCGGCTTCCGGCAATTGGGTCGTTCAGCCGGCCGGTGACCTTTTTTTCAAAACCTGCATCGGTAATGGTCTGCCGCTGCTGCCTGCCAAAAAAAACGAACAATGGCTGGTGAGATTTCAGGTGTGCCGGGATCTCCTTTTCATGAAAGAACTCGCGCAGGAGTTTTTCTTCCCCGACAGTTGTGTTCCCTTCATAAAATTTATCAAGCAGGACTTCAATTTCTTTGGTATTCATATACTTTGGTATTGGTCAGCAGTTCCCGGATCCTTTTCCTTGCACGCGACAGGGCGACCCGGATAGCATTTTCATTCATTTCAAGGATCTCGGCAATTTCCTCATATTCGTATCCTTCGATGTCCCTCAGGTGAACGATGGTTCGTTGTTGTTCGGGAAGCATCTTCATGGCCTGGTGAATTCCATCGATCAGGTCGGAATAGTCGGCCCTTGTTTCACCCGGCATGTTTTCAAGAAACAGGCGGTGGTTCTCAATGTTTTCAACCGGGTAACGCCTGGCCTTCAGTTTGTCGAGGCAGAGGTTTTTGGTTGTGATCATGGCCAGTGCTTCGACACTCCTGTACTCGTCAAGCCGGTCACGGCGGTTCCACAGCTTAATAAAGACCTCCTGGACAAGATCTTCAGCCTCTTCGGTATTGTCAAGGTACCGTTTGGCGAACCGGAAGAGTTTGTCTTTAAGGGGATATACCCTGTTTTGAAATTCCTGGAGATCCATATGCAGATGAGACGAAGTTTCGCCTAAAATATTACAGACAGAGAGAAAAATGTAAAAATCCGTATTTGATCCGGATGACTTGCATGGTTGGCAAATTTGACTATTTTTGCAATACACATCGCGGTCATCCAATGATTATTCACCAATAATTCTCACAATATGTTTAAAGGACATCCCAAAGGGCTTTATGTGGCATTTTTTGCCAATATGGGCGAGCGATTCGGTTATTACACCATGCTGGCCATATTCGTTTTGTACCTGCAATCGAAATTTGGCTGGTCAACCACCCAGGCAGGCCATGTTTATGGTACTTTTCTGTTTGGAATTTATTTCCTTCCCCTGCTTGGCGGTTTTATCGCCGATAATTTTTTAGGCTACGGGAAAACGATCCTTCTCGGCATCATCGTGATGTTTTCAGGATATGCCCTGCTGGCCATGCCGGGTACCGGGGAATATTTCATATACATCGCCCTGGGTGTCATTTCATTGGGCACCGGGTTTTTCAAAGGCAATTTACAGGCCCTCGTCGGAAACATGTATGACGACCCGAAATACAGCAAGCTCAGGGACTCCGCATTCAACCTGTTCTATATGGGGATCAACATCGGTGCATTTTTCGCCCCGAGTGCTGCCGGCGGTATGAGGAACTGGATTCTCGGCCGGAGCGGATTCACCTACGATTCAGCCATTCCCGACCTGGCCCACAAGTATTTGAATAAGACCCTTGAAAATACTGCCCAGCTGGAGCAGTTTGCCCACACACAGGCAGGAGGCAAATTTACCGACCTTACTGAATTCTGCCATCAGTATATTGCCAGCATCGGCCAGGCTTACAATGCCGGGTTTGCCGTAGCAGCTTTAAGCATGATCGCATCACTGATCATTTTCATTGGTTTCAGGAAATATTACAAATCGGCCGATGTCACCCACAAACAGCAGAAAGCTGCAAATTCGGCCAACCTCGTTGAACTGACACCTGCCCAGACCAAAGACCGTCTTGTGGCCCTTGGCCTGGTGTTCTTCGTAGTCATGTTCTTCTGGATGGCATTTCACCAGAATGGCTTCACCCTGACGATCTTTGCCCGGGATTATACAGTATCATCTGTCTCCCGTGGATCGGCCATCATCTTCAACCTGGCCACCTTCCTGCCATTACTGATCGGACTGTTAGGCATTTTCCTTCTGGTTGGAAAAGCCAATTCAACCAAAACAAAAATCACCGGGGCTGTTGTCGCCCTTGGTTCACTCATTGTTGCCTTCTTTACTATCAGGCAGCTTCAGCCGGCAGGCAACCCTATCTCCCCGGAGATCTTCCAGCAGTTCAACCCGATCTTCATCGTATTTATCACCCCTGTCATTATCGGGTTCTTTGCCTACCTCCGTAAAAACGGGAAGGAACCATCCTCGCCGAAAAAGATCGGGATTGGTATGTTGATCACGGCGATTGGGTTCCTGATCATGGTGCTGGCCTCCCAGGGACTGATGAGTCCTGCCGAACTGGCTGTTAAAGGAGGTGTATCCGAAACCCTGCGCTCTCCCTACTGGTTAATCGGCACCTACTTCACCCTCACCATTGCAGAACTGTTCCTGAGCCCCATCGGCATCTCCTTTGTTTCAAAGGTAGCCCCGCCGCAGTTTAAAGGCCTTGCACAGGGCGGCTGGTTCGGAGCAACCGCAATCGGCAACCTGATGGCCGGGTTTATCGGGCCTTTCTGGGATAAATGGCAGCTGTGGCAATTTTTCATGCTGCTTGTGGCACTGACTGTTTTATCGGCGATCTTTATTTTCTCGATCCTCAAACGGCTTGAACGGGCAACCACGAGTTAAAACATCATAAAATAGCGAGTATCTTTGCCCGGTGATGGTGCCTGTGTTCGAGTGGTAACGCTCTGATACAGGCACCGGCACCGGTTTTTTTTTAAGGTGAATTTATAAAAGTCCAAAATTGAATATGGAACAATTTCCGTGGGGTCATATACGGCGTTTTAACTCCTACACAGAGCACATCCGCAAGTCCTTTGGAGGAAGGATGCAGAAGGTGGTGGTGGATGCCGGGTTCACCTGTCCCAACCGCGATGGCACGAAGGGCACCGGCGGCTGCACCTATTGCAACAACGACGCCTTTAATCCTTCCTACTGCAACCCGGTTGAGCCCCTGCATTACCAGATTGCCAAAGGAATTGAATTTCATGCGGTGCGTTACCGCAGGGCCACCAAATACCTGGTCTATTTTCAACCTTACAGCAATACCTACGCCCCTTTGTCAAAACTGAAGGAGCTATACGAAAATGCTCTTGAATACCCCGGTGTGGCTGGTCTTGTAATCGGCACCCGGCCCGACTGCGTCGATGAGGCCATCCTCTCCTACCTGCAGGAGCTCTCGCGGAAATTTTATATCCAGGTTGAATACGGGGTTGAGTCGTGTTACAACAAGACGCTCGAACGCATCAACAGGCAACACGATTTTGCCCTGAGTGATGAGGTTATCAGGAAGACCCATGCCATGGGAATTAAAACAGGTGCCCATTTTATCTTTGGACTGCCGGGAGAAACAGTTGACCAGATGCTGGAAACAGTGAATGTGATCTCAACCCTGCCGCTTGACACTGTGAAATTCCACCAGCTGCAGGTAGTAACCGGAACCGGGATGGAGAGGGACTTTAACGATCATCCGGCCGATTTTCACCAGTTCAGCCTGGATGGGTATATCGCTTTCATTGTAAAATTTCTTGAACGGCTTAACCCGGGTGTTGTGATAGAACGGTTTTCAGGAGAGATTCCCCCGCGGTTTCTGGAGCCCGGAACGGGGACAGATGGTGCGGGTGGCTCAAAAAGAGCTGAGCCCCGGCGGTGGGGATTGATCCGTTACGATGCGGTATTAAGGCTGATTGAAAAGGAACTTGAACGACAGGATACCTGGCAGGGAAAACTATATGTGAATCGAAACGTTTGATGCCATAATAGCCCTTGAAATGGCGGTGTTTAACAATTTTATCACCTCCTCCGTCTGGGTTTTCGGGATTTTAAACTGGGTGATCTCATTTATCCTTCCCCGCAATTTCAGGTATTGAAGAAACCCTCCGAAATTTTTCCTGACCATCTTGCAGTTGTTCATCACGACCAGCAGCATCACGTCCTCATTGCCGACAGGCTTGTCGGATACAAGGTTCTCGTAAATTTCTTCCTGCAATTTACGTTTCAGTTCAACATTGACCAATGGGAATTTGGTCTGGTAAAACACCATCATCAGGCTGTATTCTTCCCTTGAAATTATCTTACCGTGAATCAGTTGTTTTAGAATGGTTTTACGAAGCAGCAGCTTTTTATAAACAATCCTCTGTATCCATGAGCGAAGGCTGTGAGGTTTCTTGGATGATTTTATCAGGTTCAGGACACGGTCAAGAACCACGTTGTCGGTCGATTTAGGGTTGATCACCACCACTTCATCGTTGACAAACCCGATCCGTTCCAGTTGCTGAAGTTCAAAAAGGATCGCGCCGGCCAACCCGAACTTGATCTTATGCTCAGCTGTTCCGAACCATCCCTTATCGTCGAGGGCAAGAAGAACAATTTTCTGAAGAAAGGTCAATTCCATCTTTTTCTGATTTTTCAATCCGGTTGCCGGAAATATAATTTAAGCCAATAAAAATAGCTAAAATTTCAGTATGAAAACAATTAATTAAATGTTCCTCCCAGGTAAAGCTTGGTTTTCTCCATTTTCGGATTTTCAAAAACCTCCTGAACCGGGCCTTGTTCGATTACATCGCCGAGATACATGAAAACCACATTATCGGCAATGCGCCTGGCCTGCCTCAAAACATGGGTCACCAGTACAATTGTATAATCATTTTTCAATTTCATGAAGCTCTCTTCGATCACCTGGCTGGAGATCGGGTCAAGGGCTGAAGTTGGCTCATCGGCAAGGATGATCTCCGGGTTCACAGCGAGTCCGCGGGCGAGGCAGAGACGCTGCTGCTGTCCTATCGAAAGCCGGGATGCCGGCTCGCGAAGGCGGTTCCTGATCTCATCCCAGAGATTGGCCTGCTGAAGGTAATGGACCACAAGTTTATGGATCTCCCTGCGGTTCTTGATTCCCCGGAGTTTCAGCGCATAGGAGATGTTGTTGTAGATGGTCATTGGCAGCGGGTAGGGCCGCTGTGATAAAAGGCCCATCTGCTGACGCAACTTGTAAATATCCTCACGGGCCGACAGGATATTCTTGTCGTCGATCACGATCTGCCCGGTTACCTTTAATTCGGGATAGAGATCCGTCAGCCGGTTCAGGCACTTCAGCAAGGTAGTCTTGCCGCAACCTGAGGGACCAAGGATCACGGTTATTTTATTCTTGGGAATGTCAATATTGATATCCCTCAGAATCTGGGTTTTCCCCGCATAAACATTCAGATCCCTGATCTCTATTTTTGCTGAATTCTCCATTCGCTGACGTAGGCTAGAAATTTATTTTGGTTTTATGATATCGTTTTCCGATTCCGCGGGAGAACAAACTTACGATTAAAATGATCAGCGTGAGCACGAGTGCCGAAGCATAGGCCCGGTTCTGCACCTCGGGTACAGGAGAGGAGAGCTGGAAAAATATTGAAAGCGGCAACGTGGCTACCGGTTCCAGCAATCCATTGGGCAGGTGGTCGGTGTAACCAGCCGTAAACAATACTGCGGCGGCATCGCCGATTGCCCGGCCGAACGAGAGCAAAACCGCCGTAATGATTCCCGAGACGGACTGTCGGGTAAATATTTTGAAGGCTATTTCCGATTTATTTGAGCCCAGCGAATAGGCCGCTTCCTGCAGCCCGATCGGGACAGTGCGTAGGATTTCATCCATCGACCTGATCATAATGGGCAGGATAAAAAGGGTGACTGTGAGAATACCTGCGAGAAGCGATGTCTGAAGACCAAAAAAGATCATCAGTGAAAATCCGAAGGCACCATAAACAATCGAAGGGATCCCCCACACAAGATCAAGGATAAACCTGATAATATCGATCATTTTTTTATGCCTGATCAGGAAAACATTCATGTACAGGGCTACCGGCAACCCGGTGACGAAGGCAAGCACGGTGGCGCCAAATGCAAGGGAGAGGGAACCCAGTATGGCGTTCAGTATCCCACCTCCCTTTCCGTAATAATAGCCACCATGGGGAATCTGGGTGAGCATCTCCCAGGAAATGGCCCTCAACCCCTTCTCAAAAATACTGTACATGATGATGGCAAGTACTGCAAATATGAAAAAGGTTGCAATGATCATCAGCAACTTGAAAAACTTCTCCTCTATTTTCTGGCCTCGCGTCACTGGTTAATATTTATTGTACCTGACAATGAAAAAATGCATCACAAGATTGAAAAACAGGGAAACCGCGAGCAGCAGCAGGGCGGCAAACATCAGAGCTGAATCATATTTCGGTATTGACAGCATCTCCCCGTAATTGTTGGCTATAAGGGCAGGCAGGGTATAGCCGGGGTCAAAAACACTGTGTGGCAGCCGCACCACATTGCCGACAACCATCAGAACGGCCATGGTCTCCCCGAAAGCGCGTGCCAGTCCGAACCCAAAGGCGGCGATGATCCCCGGCAGGGCCTTTTTCAGCAATACATGCTTGATGGTTTGCCACTCGGTCGCACCCAGTGAAAGGGTTGCCTCTTTCAGTTCCATGGGGATTGCCCTGAAGATTTCAATCAGGATATTGAGTACAAAGGGTATGATCATGATG
>JBAXFZ010000035.1:0-17479 GCA_037139685.1 Bacteroidota bacterium | reverse complement strand
TTATCAAGACAGATCACCTCATTGTCATACCTGAGCAGGTCCTCACAGAGGTTTGACCCGATAAACCCGGCGCCACCTGTAACCAGGACCCGTTTGTTCCTTATTCTTGGATAATCGATTTTTGCTGGCATTTTAATAAATTGGAGTTAAAGTCTTGCAGTGACGCTATTGCGGGGCCAGAAGGATTTGATGTCATACACAATGGTCTGGTCACGGATATCCTCAGGGTTGATGTTTTTAAATATATCATGCGCCACTGCCAGAACAACGGCATCATACCCTCGATTTAAAGATTTGGGTGAAACCTCCGGCAACAGATCAAGGCCATATTCATGTTTGACCTCAGGAGCATTCGCACAGGGGTCAAAAACGTCAACCAGGCAGCCAAAACTTTGCAGCTCATTGATTACATCAATTACTTTTGAGTTCCTTATATCAGGACAGTTTTCCTTGAAAGTTATGCCAAGTATCAGGACACGGCTGTTGTTAACCGGAATGTCCTTTTTGATCATCAGTTTCACTATCTGGCCGGCTATCCATGCACCCATTGTGTCGTTCATTCTCCTGCCGGCAAGGATAATCTCGGCATGGTAACCGACCTCCTGCGCTTTTTGTGCGAGGTAATATGGATCCACTCCGATACAATGCCCGCCGACAAGCCCCGGTTTGAATTTTAAAAAATTCCATTTGGTGCCCGCCGCCTCCAAGACATCCTGTGTGTCAATTTGAAGGTGGGAACAGATTCTGGCCAGTTCATTAACGAAAGCAATATTGATGTCACGCTGGGAATTCTCGATTACCTTCGCCGCTTCTGCAACTTTAATGGAGGGGGCTTTATGCGTGCCGGCTTTAATAACGGTTTTGTATAACTGATCAACGGCTTCGGCAACTTCAGGAGTGGATCCGGAAGTCACTTTTTTAATAGTAGTAACCGAATGTTCTTTGTCCCCCGGGTTAATCCGCTCAGGAGAATATCCAACGAAGAAATCTATATTGAATATCAAACCACTTGCCTGTTCGATCACAGGGACACAATCTTCTTCTGTGGCTCCTGGATAAACTGTAGACTCATAGATTACAATACTGCCCGGGCTCATCACCTTTCCGATTGTTTCTGAGGCTTTTATCATCGGGGTCATATCGGGACGGTTATATTTATCCACCGGGGTCGGAACCGTAACAATGAAGACATTGCAATTTCTTAGAAATTCAGTCCGGCTTGTCAGGTACAAGCCTTCTGGTTGCTCTGCTGTCGGAAATGCATTGCCTGATTTCATGACACTTTTCAGATTTTCATCATCCACTTCAAGTGTATTATCATGCCCTCCAAACAGTTCTTTGATCCGTTCCTCTTTAATGTCAAACCCTACAACCGGGAAATGTTTTGCAAATTCGACAGCTAGGGGAAGTCCAACATATCCCAGTCCGATTACGGCGATAACAGGTTTACTGCCATGAAAGACCGTATGTGCTAAATTGTTTGTCATAGTTAGTATAAGTATTCAGGTGATTTCAACCAGGTTTTGCAACCTCTTCGATTAATTAAATCGCAATTGCAGCGAATTATGAAATGATAAGTTATTTTTTCCAGACCAGGAGCGCGTCGCGGTTGTTTTTAAGGAACTCTTTTTCATCAGCACCTGGCAGCGTAATGCAGTGAATGTCGCGCTTTATAAGGGTTGTTGCTTTATCCGTGAGTGATAAAAGGTAATTCTGATCGATCGGATCACCGAAAATAATCAGTTCGAGCGCTGTATTGTCGAGTCCTTTCGCCAGCATGCCGTTCAGGTAGGCCGACTCAATGTTGCCCAGGTTGTTGATAACCTTCTCGATGATAGTGTCAATCCCGGTGTGCTTCCTCAGGATGTTGCGGATGTCGGGAAAGAGCGGGTGTTTCAGGTTAGCTGAAAACATCTTCTTGTTTTTGTTTTCCCAGCTTATCAGCAGCCCGGCCGCCTCAAAACGGTTCAATTCGATCCGGATCGCATTGGTCGATTCACCGAACTCCTCCTCCAGCCCCCGCAAATAGGAGGTGGCCTCCGGATTCAGGAAGAACCGCAGCAACAGTTTTACACGGGTTTTATTTGTAATCAGGGTGCCGAGCAAAGTATATATTAAATATTGTTATAAAGTGCTAACATGTAAATAGTTGTGTTGGGCTGGCTTTTCACTGCAGGTATTTATGATCCGGAAGTTGATATAGCTTCGCCCTTTCGGTCACAGGAACCATGGATCAAATTAAAAGGGGAAAAAGCAAAGTGCAAAGTGCAAAATGCAAAATGCAAAAGTTCGCTATTTCGCTGTTTGTAACTCTTCTGCCCTCGCCCGTTCAAGCAACAAGGGTGAAATTGAAAGTGAAATCACCTGTTTAAGCTGATCAATACGGATGATGACCTTTTTTTTATTTGAAATACTGACCAGTTCGCCGGTGAGGCCGGTTAATGGCCCGCCTGTTACCCTGACGAGTGTTCCCGGACGGAATGTGTCGGGGAGACATTCGGCATCGGCCGCTGAGCCGGTGATTGCCTTGAGGATGTCGATCTGTTTGTCAGGGATTGCCGCAGGCTTGCCGGAAAACCATACATATCTCACGGCGCCGTGTGTATTCAGCACTTCGTAATATTCATTGGTGCCGACTTTCACGAAGCAATATGACCGGATCATAGGCTCTTCAACAAGCCTTTTCCGGTCACTCCACTGATGGATCACTTTTCGTAACGGAACGTATGCCTCAATTCCTTTTGCTGTCAGGCTCTCCATCAGGCGTTTTTCAGAACGTGACCGCGTATAAACTGCATACCAGAAGGTTGTCTGAGGTTGGGTTGCCGTCTGAAGGCCGCCTGGTAACATCTCTTCCATAAACTTGCTGTTTCAGCTTAATCCCTTATATTAGTGCTCATTCAGCACCAAAAGAAGCCAAATTGATGCATTAAATTTTGAGTAGCAAAGATACTCATATTTCTTTTTCACAGACAAATAATTTTTCAAAATTCACATAAATTTAATGTTAAGGTAAAAACATAACACGCTGAATATGAGTTATAGTAAGACGAAAGTTGCGGAGTAACAATAACATGACAAAGTGTTAAATGTTTCACTATTCCTGCCCGGAAATGATTCTTAAAAGTGAGTGGGCACATTAAAACTGCTGAAGGATATGACTGGTTTTTTTATCCGGCACCTGTATGGCACTTGTCCAGCCATCCTGGCAGATACAAATATTATTAAAGCAGCTGCGGTTTTGCGGTAGGAAAATGATATAAGATCAACAGGATAAATCGGAATATCAACGGGTTGGCTATAAAAGGCAATTAATCCGCAGCACCATTTTTGTTATTTAATTTGTTTAACCGTATCTTTGCACTCTTTGTAAAAAAACCGACTGACATGAGTTTGAGAGCAAAAACCACGGAATTAAAGAGGCGGATGCAGGAAGCCTTTAAAGGGGGCGGCGAACAGGCCCTTGAAAAGCAAAAGGCATCGGGTAAAATGACTGCCCGTGAACGAATCATCGCCCTGCTTGATCCCAACTCTTTCCACGAATATGACCTTTTTGTCAAACATGCCGGACAGGATTTCGACATGGATAAAAAATACCTGCCGGGCGATGGTGTCATCACCGGAACAGGATCAATCAACGCCTGGCCTGTCTGTATTTTTGCGCAGGATTTTACCGTAGCAGGTGGTTCACTCGGGTTGATGCATGCCAAGAAGATCACCAAAATCATGGACCATGCCATGAAGATGAAGGTGCCCCTGATCGGGATCAACGATTCGGGCGGTGCCCGTATCCAGGAGGGGGTTAACTCCCTGGCAGGATATGGTGAGATTTTTTACCGGAATACCCAGGCCTCGGGGGTCATCCCGCAGATATCGGTAATCCTGGGTCCTTGTGCAGGTGGTGCAGTGTACAGCCCTGCATTGACCGACTTTGTATTTGTAGTTGACAAGATTTCCAAGATGTTTATCACCGGTCCCGAGGTTATCAAAACGGTATTGGGAGAAGAGATTTCAATGGAGGATCTTGGCGGTGCCAGGGTTCATGCTGAAATTACGGGCAATGCCCATTTCTTTGCTGAAAGTGAAAATGAATGTTTTGACCAGATCAAACGGCTGGTCAGTTACATTCCCTGGAACAATGAAAAAAAGGCTGAAGTCTTCCCGAAGAAGGCACCCAAATCGAGACAATACAAGCTCGACAGCATTTTCCCGACCAACCCGATGCAACCCTACGATGTCAGGGATGTGATCAGGGCAATTGCCGATGACAGTGATTTCTTTGAGGTCCACGAAATGTGGGCTGCCAACATCGTGATTGGTTTTGGCCGTCTCGATGGCCAGACAGTGGGGTTCGTTGCCAACCAGCCTATGGTCCTGGCGGGAGTTCTCGATTGTGACTCAAGCGATAAAGCCGCACGTTTTATCCGTTACTGCGATGCTTTCAATGTGCCGCTGGTTACACTGGTCGATTTGCCAGGTTACCTGCCGGGTGTTGACCAGGAGCATGCCGGGGTTATCCGTCATGGAGCAAAGGTTTTGTATGCCTACAGTGAAGCCAGCGTGCCGAAACTGACAGTCATCCTGCGCAAAGCCTATGGCGGCGGATATATCGCCATGTGTTCGAACCACCTTCGTGCCGACTTCGTCTTCGCATGGCCCACTGCCGAAATTGCCGTCATGGGACCGGAAGGCGCCGCCAACATCATTTTCCGTTCAGAGATCAATAAAAGCGACAATCCTGAAGAAACCCGCAAACGCCTCATCGAGGAATACAGGCAGAAATTTGCGAACCCATACGTGGCTGCTGCATACGGGTATGTTGATGCTGTTATTGAACCCAATGAAACCCGTAATTATCTGACACATTCGCTGGTGCTTGCACAGGGCAAGAGAGAAATCCCGCCTAAGAAAAAGCATGGAGTACCACCATTTTAAGTGGCGAAATGACGAAATTTTTGAGTTATTATTGACATTATGGACGAAAACATAGAATTCGTAGATTTTAAATATGAGGAAATTACCTACAGGACCTCGCTGACAAAGAAGTTTGCCGCCCGTACGCAGTATAC
Source organism: Bacteroidota bacterium (assembly GCA_037139685.1). Classification (GTDB taxonomy): domain Bacteria; phylum Bacteroidota; class Bacteroidia; order Bacteroidales; family FEN-979; genus CAIVAT01. Next base: position 12,410 of record JBAXFZ010000035.1, on the reverse strand, counting down.
TCCACCTGATTCGCGCAAGGTTGTGGCCTTCATTCCGGGAACAATCCTAAAAGTTCATGTGAAGGAGGGGGAGAAAGTTAAAAAGGGCGATGTCCTGCTGGTACTCCAGGCAATGAAGATGGATAATCATTTGCTGGCAACCAGGAATGGTACGGTAAAAAAGATTTACGTGAAGCAGGGTGACCTTGTGCCTAAAAGATCTTTGCTTATAGAATTAAAGTAATCACACTTGAGGCACTGTTTCTGTCAACATGGATAAGTGCCCAATTCTCCTTTCCTGCCGGCGATAATTTTTTATCCTGCTGTATCTGGTTCATAAAAAAACCGGATAGACTGGCATTCAGGTTATGAAATCAACCAGGATCAACCTTGAGAAATTGACGGATGCCCTCATGGCCGGGAGGATGAGTTCAGGGAGTTTGCCAACAACAGCAGGCTTGACTATCGTGTAATGTGCGCATACAGCCGGAGAAACGGATTGAAGAAGAATGATTAAGCTACCCCTTGCCTGATATCCTTAAGTACGCCTTCAATGATGTCAAGCAGCTCTTCCCTGCCGGCTTTTGTCTCGGCCGAGGTTGGGATGATCAACGGCAACTCGGCCCAGGAGGATGAAAGTGCTTTCTGGTAAGAGGCGGTGTTTTGGGAGAGTTGTGTTTTAGAAAGTTTATCTGTTTTTGTAAAAATGATAATAAAACTCACTTCATTGTCTCCCAGCCAGTTCATGAATTCAAGATCGATCTTCTGGGGCTCAAGGCGCGAGTCGATAAGCAAAAAAGTAAGTGCAAGGTTCTCGCAATTCTGCAGGTAGGTCTGGATCAGCCCTTCGAATTTTTCCTTCTGGGTTTTTGAGAGTTTGGCAAATCCATAACCGGGGAGGTCGACCAGGAACCATGTGAATGGCCCGGGATTTGGTCCGCGGGCGCCCGGTTCGTTTGAAATTGTTGAAACAACTTTAAAATGATTCAACAGCCTGGTTTTTCCCGGCGTGCCGGACACCTTTGCAAGTCCCTTATGGGCAGCCAGCATGTTGATCAGGGAAGATTTGCCCACATTTGAACGCCCGATAAAGGCAAACTCAGGGATATCCTCCTTGGGGCAGAATTTCATGGATGGGCTGCTGCAGGTGAATTCAATCTTATCTATTTTCACTATCTTTTCTATTTATTCCAAATATAGTCAAATTATCGCAATATCAGCATTGTAATTCAACAGTGGAAGCGCGGAATGCCTGTTTTTTGTAAAAACCCGCCTGCCGGAAAGCTGTTTCAATAGAGGGTTATCTGCAAGCTGCGATGATTGCCGCTGAACCGAAAGGGGTTTAGCCCGGTGTAAACCCGGGTCCCTGAGAAAGTTTTCAACACGGATGCGCTACTCGTCTTCCCCCAGCCGGTATACTTTTTCCTGCACCCAAGCTGCCCACTGGGCCTCTGTTTTCGATTTATCGAAGGTTGTGTAGGGAATGATATCGCCCACCATCAGGGTGATGGTTTTGTTAAACTGCCTGGCCATCTCATCCACGAGATAGAGCATTTCGACATTGGCACCGATTCCAAGCCGTTTCCTCCATCGGGCAAGGTTGTAGAACCAATCGGAATTCCGACCGGCAACATATACGGGGATAATGTCACGCTCAAACCTCTTTGCTTTTTTGATGAAGGTGTTTTTCCATTCCAGGTCACGGATCACAGTCTCTCCCCCGATCCGTTGTTTGCGGGATACAAGACCGGCCGGGAAATAAAGAATCATCTTCCCAGAGGCAAAGGTGTCGTTGATCAGGCGGGCATTTTCCGTATTTCGTCCGTGCTTGTTGATGGGAATGAAGAGCGGCCTCAACCCCGGGACATTCATCAGCAGGTCGTTCACAGGGAAAACGATGTCCTGCCTTATTTTTCCGAGTTCCTGCATAAGTGCCATCCCGTCCAGTCCGCCTAGCGGGTGGTTTGATGCGGCAATAAACCGGCCGGCAGCAGGGATGATGGTACCAGAGTGGGCAGGGGAGGTCCGTTTATCCAGGATGATCACATGAACCCCAAACTCCCTGAGGATCGCCTCCACAAACGGCAAGCCGCTTTTGTCGCGGTTTCTCCAGATATAGCCGTTAACAGCTTCCTGGTGGGTAATTCGTTTCAGGTAAGACAAGACAAAACCAGGAATGAGTCGAAGAAGATTAGGGTTTTTCGATGCGAACAACGCTTCAATGTCAATTAACCGTTCAGGAATTTCGTTGTTTTCGGGTTTATCCATGCCGCAAAGTTACAAAAAATGATTTCCTGCATGCAGAACGGTATTTCAAAATCAGGAAAGCCGGGTGTTTGCCGGAGGAAGTGAACCGGGGAAAGTTAAAAGGATTGAAATGAAAGTGGCTGGAAACCTTTGCGGTTGTGAAAATTCAGAAAAGGAAATAATTTATCTTTGCATAATGAGTTATCATTATACCTGCTCATTTTCAAATATCAATTGTCCGTTATCAGTTAACCATGGAACCGATCATCGACCCTATCGACAAAAACCTGCTGGAGGCTGAGCTCAACGAAAGTACCTTCCTGAGGAATACCAATAACGGGCACAACAAGATCTATGTGTTTACTGCTCACGATTCGCCAAACCTGATGAAGGAGGTGGGGCGCCTGCGTGAAATCACCTTCAGGGATGCCGGTGGCGGTACAGGCAAAAGCATCGATATTGACGAGTTTGACACAATGGAGGTTCCCTTTCAGCAATTGATCGTATGGGACCCGGTGGAGATGGAAATTTCGGGGGGCTATCGTTTTATCCACGGCCGGGATATCCTTTGTGGCGGGAATAATTGCATTCACAGCGCTACAGCCGAACTCTTCACCTTTTCCGACAGGTTTGTACGTGACTACCTGCCCCTTAGCATTGAACTGGGACGGTCGTTCGTCCAGCCAAATTATCAGCCCCTGGTCAATTTCAGGAAGGGGATGTATTCACTCGATAATTTGTGGGACGGGCTTGGCGCGATGATTATTGAAAACCCGGATGTAAAGTATTTCTTTGGGAAAATGACCATGTACCCCGATTATAACCGCACGGCACGCGACAAGGTGCTCTTTTTTCTGCGGAAGTATTTCCCCGATACGGAAACCCTGATGCTGCCGATTGAACCGGTTGTGGTTGAAACGCCCGACCTGGTTTGTGCTGAGCTCTTCTCTGCCCGTACCTATGAGGAAAATTACAGGATACTTACCCAGGAGGTGCGCAAACACGGTGAACATGTACCCCCGCTGGTCAATGCTTACATGAATTTATCACCCACCATGCGGACCTTTGGTACGGCCATCAACCATGGTTTTGGAGATGTGGAGGAGACCGGGATATTAATCCATATCGAAGATATCTACCCGAGGAAGAAGGAAAGGCATCTGAAAACCTATATCCAGAGGCTTTCATCCCTGAAGGGACTGCGCTGGCGAAGGAGGAGGTAGTTGTGAACTCCCGGGCGGGCTCATGTAATGGCAGCCAGGCAAGGCAGCGACCCGTTTTCAAATACAAAAACCCCTGCTGGATGATCAGCAGGGGTTTTTATTTGGGATCGTTTCCTTGAATTAACCGGCAACAGGCGCAGCAGCTGCATTGGCTTTGCGCATCAGTTTGCTCTTGAGATTCGAGGCTTTGTTTTTATGGATCACGTTTTTCTTGGCCAGTTTGTCGATCTGGGAAACAACTTTCGGGAGCTCCTTTACAAGCACTTCCTTTTCGTCGGTTTCACGTAATTTTTTAACGGCATTGCGGACTGTGCGGCCCTGGTAACGGTTTTGAGTACGTTTTGTCTTGGTGTTGCGGATACGCTTTTCTGCACTTTTGTGATTAGCCATGTTCAATATATGTTTTCAAATTGGGGTGCAAAGATACAATTTTTTAGGATAATTACAAAGACCGGCGAAAAATTGGCGATATCTTTTATGGTTGCTTCACGACAAGGTTATTCAACAGCGGTTTCTCCGGTGGAGGGAATAGCGGCTTTGGCAGCTTTCGCAGTTTTGGCAGCCATTTTCTTAGGCGCTTTTTTTTCCGCTTTTTTAGCACTCTTTTTGGGAGATTCCTTCACCACCGGGGTGATTTCCGGCTGTACCCCGGCAACCTCTTCCTTACGTGGCCTGCCGCGTTTTTTTCCCTGGCTTTTTGCCGGTTTTTCTTTGACGCTTTCAGTTTCGGCAACACCAAGCTTTTTCAGAATATTTTTAATTTCACTGATATAATTTTCAGCTTCCGTTAGTTCCAGTTCGTAATGATTTTGCAAAAATTCAAGTTCCGATGCACTAAATTTAATTGATTTCATGATAATTGTTTTTTAAGTTTGAAGTTGTGCAAAATTATAAAATAATTTTCAATTGGTGATATTTGTTTTATTTAAAAATAAATGAAGAAAAATCTGCTGAATAAATAAATGAATAAAAGGAATATTCTGTAAATATTTTTATTGAAAAATTAAATTATTTCCGGTGCAAATCGCATATTCAACACTGACACTCTGGATTCCAATGGAAATTAATCGGAAAAAACGATAATTGTTTCAATGCGACTCCCAATGCTTTGGCTGTATTTGTGAAGTTGCAGCTGATGCCCGTTTCATCGAAATTCATTTCCGGCAAATAGTTGTCCGTTGCCTGTTTCGGAAGATTATGGCAGGAAATTTTACAGGATTGATACACCTGCCCTATAATAATAACCGGGGTGGCTGTTGTGAAGACGAAAAAATGCAATTAAAATATTTCATATTATTAATTCATGTTTACAAAAAACTTTAATAGGAAATTTTTTGAATTTTATTTTTAAATTGGGTACTTGGTGGTTTTTGTATAAAATTATCGGGTATATTCAAAAATTAAATACCAGTCAATTTTATTAACCGGGCTGTGCTGCGTTTAACCATAACAACCCGGGCAATCGTGGTGCTTTAATTGTGCTGAATCCAATAAATAATTTCTCTGTTTTCAGAAAAAATCCGGAAAAAATAACATGATTCATCAGGATTATACCGGTGAAATTAAAACAGGGAAGAGGTCTTTAAAATAAATGAAGACCTCCTGGTCGTTACAGGTATGACCGTGATTGATTACGGATCATGGATTAACAGGACAACCTTGTCGGCCTAGCGGAAACTGACAATGGTAATCCCGGCTCCTCCCTGTTCAATGGCAGCATCACGGGCCGACCTGACCTCTTTCTGGGCACGAAGGTATTCACGTGTTACCTGCCTCAGGACGCCGTTTCCTTTCCCGTGCAGGATCTGCACTTCCGAGATCGAAAGCAGTATGGCATCGTCGATGTAGTGCTGCAACAGGGCCAGGGCCTCATCCACGCGTTTTCCGCGGAGGTCGAGTGTGAGGGTGTAGTTGGTGAGCTTTGACTGCAGGTCGTTTATGTAAGACTGGTATGGGTGCTTCGTCGTTGAACCTGAGTGGATGATGGTTGTTTTCCCGGCTGGCTTTTCATCTTTGGGAACGTCAGGGGCAGCTGATTCAGGAAACTCTTTTAACAGGTCATTTTTAACCGATGATAATTCAGCGCGTATCTCTTTTGTACGTGATTTTTCGGCCTGCGATTCACGGATTTCCTTTATTGTTTTTTCAATTAATTTATTGGAGCCGTCTAATATCTGGCGTGCCTCATTCCTTGCTTTTTCCAGAATTTCCTTTTTACGGAATTCAAGATCAGCTGCCAGCTTTTCATATTTTGAAATCAATTCGGCGAGAAATTCATCGGCAACTTTAATTTCACTGTATTTCGAAGAAATTTCCTGCTTTTCAACCTCCAGGTTTTGCAGCTCACGGTCGAAATTCAGCTGGCTCCTGCCGGTCTTGTTCTTTGCACTCCGCAGTACATTTTCGGGGAAGCCGATCTCCTGTGCGATCTCCAGGGCAAAAGAGCTTCCCGGTTTGCCGATTTTCAACTGGTAAAGGGGTTTTAACTTTTTCAGGTCAAAGAGCATGGCCCCGTTGACGATTGCCGGTTCCCTCCCTGCAAGCAATTTCAGGTTCGAATAATGAGTGGTTACAACTCCCAGCGCTGATTTTGCATTCAACGCCTCAAGCGTGGCCTCTGCAATTGCTCCCCCGAGCGAGGGGTCTGTACCGGTGCCGAACTCGTCGATGAGGAACAGGGAATGGTCATCAATGTTTTCAATGAAGAATTTGAGGTTGATCAGTTTTGATGAATAGGTGCTCAGGTCATTGTCGATGGATTGTTCGTCGCCGATATCGATGAAAACCTTATTGAAAACACACAGTTCCGAATCTTCGCGCATTGGCGGAAGCAACCCGCACTGGAACATGTACTGAACCAGCCCGACGGTCTTGAGGCATACCGATTTTCCTCCTGCATTAGGACCTGAGATGATCAGGATCCGTTGACCGGGGTTAAGTGCTATGTCGAGCGGGATGATGCTCTTGTTTTGTTTTTTATGTGAAAGGAAGAGCAGCGGGTGGATTGCCTGGTGCCATGAAAATGATGGTGTACCGGTTATACCCTGCTCTGTTCCGCTGGCTGACATTGGCGGATGAATGGGTTTAAAGGCATTGATCGTAATGGCGAACCAGGCTTTTGCGCGGATAAAGTCGATTTGTCCCAGGAAATGGTAAGCATGAACCAGGCTGTCGATCTCAGGCCTGATCACGGTGGCAAAATGGATCAGGATGCGCACGATCTCCCGTCGTTCGGAGTAGTCGAGTTCCCGGATTTCATTGTTTGTTTCGAAAATTTCGGCAGGTTCAACATAAACCGTATGGCCCGTCGCCGATTCGTCATGCACGAAGCCCTGTATTTTGCGCTTGTGCGTGTTTATCATCGGGATGACAAGCCGTCCGTTGCGAATGGTAACCTCGGCGTCGTCGGGGGTCCAGCCGCTCTGCCTGGCCAGTTTGAAGCTCTGGACGATCTTCCGTTCAACCGAGGCCAGCAGTATTTTTTTCTCTCTCCTGATCCTGCTAAGTTCGGGGGATGCCGAATCCCTCACCTCCGATTTGTCGTCAACAATCCGTTCAACCTGGTATATCAGCGATTGGAGAACCGGTGCCAGGCGGGTGAGCGAGGTTGAAGAGGATGACCCGGTTTCCCCGCCCGTCATCAGGTACAGTGAAGGATACTTCTCCTTTTTTTCGGAGATAAAGAGCAACAGGTTAGTGATGGTGGTGAGCGATAGTTTAAGTTCCGATAGCTGGTCGGTTTCAAGGTAGGTGCCGGGTATGCGGATCCGCAGCAATTCAGGGATCAGGTCATAGTAGTCCTGCGATGGGAATTTCTCCTCGAACTGAAGGATCTGCTTCAGTTCGGCAGTTTGCAGCAGCCACTCGTATATTTCAGCGGCATCGGTGGAAAAGGAGATCTTGTCGACCCAGTGACGTCCCAGTGAAGAGAGGCAATGGTCGCTGAGGAGCTGACGGATTACGTCAAAGCCCAGCTTCTGTTCGAAATTGGAAGGGAAGTACATGGTTTACTGATCAGAACTCATCCGGATCTATGGTTTGTTTTTTCTTTTTAGCCTTGACCGGTACGGGAGTATCTTCGTCACCGCAGTTCAGGTCAACACTGAGGGGTTTTGAGGGACTGTCAAAATCACGCTTTGAGATATGCAGGCTGTAGTCGGCATATACACGCTGCATATAGAGCGCCCAGATGGGCAGGGCCATGTTGGCGCCCTGTCCCAGGGCAATGGTCCTGAAGTGCGCCGCACGGTCTTCGCAACCCACCCAGACCCCGGTTACCAGGTCGGGTGTTATCCCCATGAACCATCCGTCGCTTTGGTTTTGCGTGGTGCCCGTTTTCCCTGCAATTGGATTGTCGAAACCATATTTATACCGCAGGCGCACGCTGGTTCCTCCTTCAACAACTCCCTTCATCAGCTGGATCATGAGGTAAGCGGTCTCCTCGCTGATTGCTTCCTGTGATTTGGCGCTGAATGTCTGGAGCACATTCCCGTTCTTGTCTTCAATCCGGTTGATGAAAATGGGCTCGATATAAACACCCTTGTTGGCAAAAACGCTCATGGCTCCGACCATTTCATAAAGGCTGATATCGCAGGAACCAAGCGCTATTGAATAAACCACCAGAATATCGCTGGTGACGCCCATTTTATGTGCAATCGCCACAACCGCCTTGGGAGAGTACTTCTTGATGAGTTGTCCCGACACCCAGTTGTTGGAATTGGCCAGGGCCCACTTGAGGGTAACCTGTTGCCCGAGCCTGTCCTCGCTGGTGTTTTCAGGTGCCCAGACCTCGCCGTTGCCCAGGTCGATAACCGGTTGAACATTCGGGTAGCGCGAACAGGGGGATTCACCCTCCTGCATGGCAAGCGTATAGAGAAACGGTTTGAAGGTTGAACCTACCTGCCGTTTGCTGAGTTTCACGTGGTCATACTGGAAGAACCGGTAGTCAATTCCTCCCACATACGCTTTCACGTAACCTGTATGAGGGTCCATCGACATGATTCCCGACTGGAGGAAAAATTTATAATAGCGGATGGAATCCATGGGGGACATCAGGGTGTCGATTTCACCGCGGTAGGAGAAAACCTTCATCTTCACCGGTGTTTTGAAATCCTTCAAAATCTGGGAATCCGACCGGCCGTCTTTTTTATAATGGAAATACCGGTCGGTGCGGCGCATCGCCGAGAGCAACAGGTTGTCCGTCTCTTTTTTGGCCGACCCGGTTTCAAAGGCAAAGGGGGCGTTCGGAACTCCCTTCCAGTGCTTGAAGAATGCCGGCTGCAGCTCTTTCCCGAGGTACTCCTGCATGGCCTTCTCGGCATAATCCTGCATTTTATAGTTGATGGTCGTATACACCTTTAGCCCGTCGCGGTAAAGATTGTAGGGTGTCCCGTCTTCCTTGGGATGCTGGGTGCACCATTCTGCCAGCACCATCCGCAGGTATTCGCGGAAATAGGTCGCAATGCCTGTTGTATGGTCCTGGAGCCTGTAGTTGGTCATGTCGACCGGTTTGACCTTCAGCGAATCAAATTCTTTTTCCGTGATGTAGTCATACTTCATCATCTGGTGCATCACCGTGTTGCGCCGTTCAAAGGCGCGGGCGGGGTTCCGCACCGGGCTGAACCAGGTAGGGGCTTTGAGGATGCCGATAAGCATGGCCGCCTCTTCAACGCTAACCTGCCCGGGGTCCTTGTTGAAATAGGTCTTGGCTGCCGATTTGATGCCGTATGACTGGCTTCCGAAATCAACGGTGTTCAGGTACATGGCCAGGATTTCATCCTTTGAGTAGTTGCGTTCGAGTTTGATGGCCGTAATCCACTCTTTGAATTTGATGACGGCTGTTTCCAGGAACGACCTGTTTGCCTTGCGGGGGAATAGATTCTTTGCCAGCTGCTGGGTGATGGTGGATCCGCCTCCCTTGGAAGAACCGGTAGCCATACCCCAGACAACCCTGAACATGGCAATGGCATCAACTCCTGAATGTTTCTCAAAACGGGCATCTTCGGTGGCGATAAGGGCATTGATGACATTGGGCGACAATTCCTGGTAAGGGGTGTTGGAGCGGTTTTCGATATAATATTTGCCAAGCAGTTTGCCGTCGGTGGAGATCACTTCGGTGGCCAGGTTGCTTTTCGGGTTTTCAAGTTCTTCGAAGGTTGGCATCTTCCCGAAGATTCCAAAACCGACAAACGTAAAGAAGAGTATGACGAGCACAACCAGGACGGAGTAGGATACCCAGAATCCCTTCAGGTACTTGCGGTTGGCTGTATTGGAAACATGTTTCGGCATGCATTCAGGGTCTTGTATTGTTTATTCGATTGGAATCATTGTTTTTCAACGCGCAGGCCAATATCCCTGATGCCTTTCAGCACTCTTACCCGCATGGCCTGTTCAAGTTCAAAAACATAGGTGCCTTTTTGCCGGAACCTGAACCCGTGCCTGACCATGAACTTGCTGAATTTAACAGATCCGATGCCCGATCCGAGCCAGCGCCCGTCGTAATCGGCAAGGGTCAGTTCAAGGGTGTCGCGTGCAATTCGTCCGTCGGGAAAACGGCTGTTGAGGAACAGGAAAAGATTGCTGTAGGGATATTCAGGTGCGTTTCGGACCTTCAGGTAAAGGTTGTATCGCAATCCTGTATCTGAAACCGGAACCTCGAACTTCATTTTGGCGGATGAGTTCCATGAATTATTTTCAACGATGACATTTTCGTCGTAAATGCGTTTCGAGTCGCAGGAGATGAGCATCCCTGTGAACAGGACCAGCAGCAGGAGGAATTTCTTTTCCGGGTTCAATGGCATATCGGGGGCAGCTCGGAAAGGTTTATAAATGATCAAAACGGGTAAGATCATCCTGGCCTGCACCACTTTCGAATTCAGATTTTTTCTCGATGACCTTGGTGAAATCTTCAAGTTTGTCGGGGAGAATCCCTTTTTTGTTATCCTCCAGGATGGATATCACCTTGTCGACCGGGATAGCCAGGAGATTCCCAGGATCGGTGATATAGGAATACCACATAAGTTTCTGGAAGATGTCGGTCTTCTGGTGAAAAGCATCCCCGTGTTTTGTTTTAAGTCGTACCTCGGTTGTTGGCAGCCCTTTGGTTGCATCCACATAGGTATCGTATTCGTAGTTCAGGCAGCATTTCAGCTTGCCGCACTGGCCGGCCAGTTTCTGGGGATTCAGTGAGAGCTGCTGCACCCGTGCCGCGTTGGTGGTGACCGATTTAAAATCGCTCATCCATGTGGCACAGCACAATTCCCTGCCGCATGAGCCGATTCCGCCAAGCCGGCTTGCCTCCTGGCGTGCCCCGATCTGGCGCATCTCAATCCTGACCTTGAACTCTTCTGCCATCAGCTTGATAAGTTCACGAAAATCGACGCGGTCTTCGGCTGTATAATAAAAGATGGCCTTGGTATTGTCGCCCTGGAATTCAACGTCGTTGATCTTCATCTGCAGCCCCAGCCCGTCGGCGATGTCGCGCGAACGGTACATGATGGATGTTTCCATTTCAACTGCGGCAATCCATTTTTCAATATCGGCCAGCCGGGCTTTGCGGTATACTTTTTTTACATCGTCGGGAGAGGCCGCATGGCTCTTTTTACGCAGCTGGAATCGAACCATCTCTCCGACCATACTGACAATCCCGATATCATGTCCCGGGGAAGCCTCAACGGCAACGATTTCACCAACTGTCAGTTCCATGTCGGCCGGCATGCGGAAATAATCCTTGCGGCTGTTTTTGAAACGCACTTCGACCAGGTCGAGGTTCGTGGCACCGTCAACGGCAGGAATATCCTTTAGCCAGTCGAATGAATCGAACTTGCTGCAGCGATGCTGGAAAACCAGGTCGTTTTTCTGGAAGAGCCTGGGCGGATGGCAACAACCACGCGTTAAAAACGGGTTATAGGGCAACTTGGCAGGGGTATATTCAAAAATAGAGGGATCATCCACGGTGACATCCTGTGGGCGAATTCCTTCGGGTTGATCCAGTATCTCTTCCGTGTTCTCCATATCCATTTAAATCCTTACAAAGGTACAAAAATCGGTTTAAACTGCCGTACAATTTTCAACGACAGGTCTGTGAAGAGGATTGCCCCATGGGCATTCCGTTCGATGTGGTAGATGGCATCATTGAGCAGGGTGTTGAACTCGTTAAGTTTTTCAAAGGTGATCAGCGGGGAAAAATCGCGGATGAATTTCAATTCTTCACCCTCAACACCTGCAGGAGGGTGGCCCCTGTAATTCATTGAGGCGCAATAACCAATAATCTTCAGGGCATATACAAGAAAACTCTTCTGCTTTTCCCTGCCGGTCTTTGCAATCTCAGATGAAAAGGCTAATAGTTCGGAGATCTTCCCGGAATAACAGTTGCGCATCCATCCCCTGAATGCCAGGAAATGAACCGACTCATCCTCATTTGCCTGGGTTCCGGCAACATCCGATTTCGGAATCTTGACCATCAGCGTGCGCGAGAGGATGGTGTTGATGATCTGGTCAGGCTCCTCGGAGATCAGGATGAATAATGTTTTTTCAGGCGGCTCTTCCAGGATCTTAAGTATTTTCGGGGCTGCAGAATAAAACAGTTTTTCTACCATCCAGATGATCATCACCTTGTAGTCGGATTCGTAGCTTTTGTAACTCAGTGTTGTGATGATTTCGTTGCAGTCGTCCTTGTTTATGATCCCCTGCTTGTTTTCGATTCCGATAGCCTCATACCAGCTTTGCAAACCGGCATTGAAGTTATTCTCTGTCAGGAACTTCCGCCATTCAGCAATAAATAATTTGCTTTGCGGACTTTTCGTGACCCTTTTTGTCGTAGCCACCGGGTAGATAAAGTGGAGATCGGGATGAGCCAGTTTCTGGTATTTGACACAGGAGGGGCAAATCCCGCACGAATCGATCTCCCCTGCCTGGCTTTGTCCAGGAACTGTGCCGGATCCCGGGCTGCGGCCGGTACAG
>JBAXFZ010000034.1:0-17738 GCA_037139685.1 Bacteroidota bacterium | reverse complement strand
CATGGGAATACGCTTGTTGAGGGCCGGATGCTGGTGATTGATGCCGGTTGTGAAAATGACCTTCATTATGCCAGTGACATTACCCGCACAGTTCCGGTGGGAGGGAAGTTCAATGCCCGGCAGAAGGGAATCTATGAAGTGGTGCTGAATGCCAACCTCGTTGCCACCAGGGCTGTTAAACCGGGGGTCCCGTTCAGGGAGATTCATATGCTTGCAGCTACCGAGATCGCCAGGGGCCTTACCAGCCTGGGAATCATGAAGGGCGATCCCGCCGAAGCGGCTCTAAGGGGCGCGCATACCCTGTTTTTCCCTCACGGGCTGGGACATCCGCTGGGATTGGATGTGCACGACCTCGAAGGAATGGGTGAAAACCTGATCGGGTACGATGACGAGGTGCAGAGGAGCAAAGAGTTCGGGCTTGCATTTTTACGTTTTGGCCGGAAGCTCCAGGAGGGATTCGTGATGACCATCGAACCCGGCATCTACTTCATTCCCGAACTGATCGATATCTGGAAGGCTGAGAACAAACTTTCTCAATTCATCAATTATGATGTTGTTGAAACCTACAAGGATTTCGGCGGCATCCGGATTGAAGACGATGTTTTGGTAACTGCCGGCGGTTACCGGGTCTTGGGCAGGCCCATCCCCAAAACGGTGGAGGAGATCGAGAACCTGATGAAATGAAAAATGGAAACGATTAAATTTCAGAATAAAAGCATCGCGTACAACGATGAGGGCACGGGGAAGCCGGTCGTCCTGCTGCACGGGTTCACGGAATCGTCGAAAATATGGAAGAATTTCGCTTCAAAACTTTCTGCCAGGTACCGGGTAATCTCAGTCGATTTGCCCGGCCACGGCAGAAGTGCCACGCTTGGCGCGGTCCATACGATGGAGTTCATGGCCGATGCAGTTATGGCCGTACTGAAAAAGCTTAGGGTTGGAAAATGCCTGATGGTCGGTCATTCGATGGGAGGGTACGTCACCCTTGCCTTTGCCGGGAAATATCCCCAGAAACTGAAGGGGCTCTGCCTGTTTCATTCGCATTGTTTCGCCGATACATCGGCCGAACAGGATAACCGTAACCGCACGATCGGTATTGTCAACCAGGACAAGTTTACCTATGTTGCGCAGTTTATTCCCAGCCTCTTCCCGGTGGAGGTCCACAAAAAGCATTCAAAGGTTATCAAGCGTATGATCCTTCAGGCCTCCAGAATGGACAAGGAGGGGGTGATTGCTGCTCTTGAGGGGATGAAAAACCGTAAGGACCAGTCGCAACTGCTACGGACAACGGAACTCCCGGTATTGTTTATCCTTGGGTTAAAGGATACCAGGGTGCCGGCTGCCCGGATTTGGGAGATGATTTCGCTGCCCGCAGTGAGCGAAACGCTCCTGCTGCGCAATACCGGCCATATGGGTTATGTGGAAGAGCCCGATCTAACCTACAATGCGATCCTCGGGTTTGCCAAACAAACCCTCTGAACCTAAGCAACCCGGCTTCAATGCCGGCTGTAATCATACTCCCGGTCATTTCCGGTAAAAGTGCATCTCCTCTATGTATTTCCAGATTTTTTCGGGGAGGAAGTAGCGCATGTTTTTTCCCTCCTGTATCCCTTTCCTTATAAAGGAGGAGGATATTGTAATCAGCGGGGCGCTGATCATGGTGATCGACGGGTGGTCGTCGAAACGGCTTGCGGGCGTGTCGTGCCGGGGATAGAGATATAAACGATACTGCTTCAGCAACTCTTCATAATTCTTCCACTTGTGGAAAGTCGGCAGGTTGTCGCCTCCCGCGATCAGGGTGAACTCCCTGCCGGGGTGTTTTTCCGAAAGGTAGGTCAGGGTATCGATGGTGTAGGATGGCTGCGGAAGTTTAAACTCGATATTCGAAGCCCTGAACCGGGGATCCTCCTCGATGGCAAGGTTTACCATGGCAAGCCGCTGCAGGTCGGCCAGCAGGGTTGATTTCTCCTTCAGCGGGTTGTGCGGAGAAACAACAAACCAAACCTGGTCCAGGTCGGTGTACTCTGCCATGTAGGATGCAATCATCAGGTGCCCGCTGTGGATCGGGTTGAAGGAGCCGAAAAAAAGACCGGTTTTGGATGGAAGGGGCATTGCGGGTTGCGGTTTGGGAGGGTTCAGGGGAGCAAAAAGGAATTCACCATGTCAACGATTTCAATACATTTGATCTTAAGATCGTCGTTGATGATGATTTCATCAAACCGGGTGGCGAAGTCCAATTCATAGGCGGCTTTGTCAATACGTTTACGCAGCGATTCGTCCGATTCTGAAGCACGGTTTCTCAGGCGGTTTTCAAGTTCCTCGATGGATGGCGGCTGGATGAAAATGGCAAGTGCCTGTGGCCCGAAATACTTTTTCAGGTTGAGCCCGCCGACGACATCAACATCGAATATGGGCGTTTTCCCCTGCATCCAGATACGGTCCATCTCCGATTTCAGGGTTCCATAGAAGCTTCCGGGATAAACCTCCTGCCACTCCACAAATTCATCACGATCTATTTTTTCCCTGAAGGTCTCTGTTGAAATAAAATAGTAATCCTTCCCGTCCGATTCCTCGCTCCGCTTAGCCCGGCTGCAGGCGGAAACCGAGAATTCAAGACTGGGTATCGCCGTAAGCAGATGCCTGACGATGGTGGTCTTCCCGGCTCCCGACGGCGCAGAAACTATGATCGCTTTACCCTGCATATATTACCCGATGAATTGGTGTGCATTGCCTTCATTATTTGCATTTCCTGCATTGCCTGCATTGTCTGCATTGCCTGCATTGTTTGCATTGTCTGCATTGACTGCATTGCCTGCATTCTAAAGTATGTTCCCCAGCTGCTCCTTTATCTTCTCAAGCTCATCCTTCATCTGGACCACAATTTTCTGGATATCGGCATCGCTGGCTTTGGAACCGATTGTGTTTATCTCGCGCCCCATCTCCTGTGTGACGAAACCCAGTTTTTTCCCCTGGGCTCCCGCTTCATGCAGGGTCTCGAGGAAGTACTGGCAATGTTTCAGCAGCCGAACCTTTTCTTCGGTTATGTCGAGTTTTTCAAGGTAATAGATAAGCTCCTGCTCAAACCGGTTCTGGTCGGGGGATGATCCGTTAAAATCGCCCTTGTATTTGGAAAAATCGCGCAGCAGCCTGTCGCGTATCTCTTTCATCCGGTTCCTTTCAAAAGGTTCAATGGAATCAAGCAACTGCAGGATAGAATGAACACGCAGGAGCATATCCTCTTCGAGTATGCGGCCTTCGGCCTGGCGGAATTCGTCGGCCTGGACAACTGCTTCGCGGATGGCGGCTGCGATTGAATCCCAGTCATGTTCGTTCATCTCATCCCTGCTTGTCTGCATTACATCAGGCATCTTGAGGATCAGCGATAACAAATCGGCGGGTTGGTCTTCACCCAGTTCGGATGACAGTGCCAACAGCTCGGCCTGGTATTTTTTCGCGAGCGAATGGTTTATCGAATAACTTAACATCTCCCCGGTTACTTCAGTCCCGATATAAAAGTCAATTTTCCCCCGTTCAAGATGCTGGGTGAGCAGCGTCCTGACCTCCCATTCCTTCTCGCGGAAATAGCCCGGAATTTTAAGGTTCAGGTCGAGCTGTTTGCTGTTCAGGGTTTTTATCTCAATTGTAAGCTTGCGGCCTGTAATGTCGAGGGTGGACTTCCCATAACCCGTCATAGATTTGATCATGTGCGCTTTTTAAAGCAAATTTACAAAAAAAATATCCATTTCGCCCTATTCCACGGCAAAGGGTTGATTCCTTTTCGTAAATTTGAATGAAATAATTGCCTTTACCTTACCGGGAGTAACAGCGATATTGCCGGGCATAACGAACCCGGTGTTTTGAATTTAAATTTTCCTTTTCGTGTCTCTGGAATTTCGATTAAAGCTTGATAAATGAAATACCGGGTTGTTGACGATATAATGCAGTTGTATAGCCTGATGCTTGGTGATATAGCAGAGGCAGGCGATTATATTTACCTCGAGACATACAAGTTCGCCAATGATGTCATGGGGGTCAGGTTTCGCGATGCCCTGACGAAAAAGGCCCGGTCGGGGGTGAAAATAAAGATCCTGATCGATTCATGGGGCAGGGGGGCGGTTTCGGAAACATTTTTCACCGAGCTTATAAGGCTCGGAGGGGAGGTTAAGTTTTTTGAAAAGATCAAGATCAACACCGATATCTTCACGAGGGGGCACCGGCGCGACCACCGCAAGATCCTTGTGATTGACGACAGGATCAGTTATATCGGATCGGCCAATATCACCGGATATAACCTGAACTGGCGCGAATTGTGCCTGCGCATGGAGGGAGATCTGGCCCTCTCCTTTAAAAAGGTCTTCCTGGAGAACTTTGATGCCTTCAACCAGTACTTCATAACCAACAAGGTAACCTATACCCGGACTATCCGGCACGGCGACTTTGAAATTATAAGGGATGTGCCATCTCTCCAGTTTCAGCGTCTCAGGAAACGATATACCCAGCTCATTAAAAATGCATCCCACTCGGTGGTGATCGAAACACCTTACTTCCTCCCCGGGTTTGTGCTGCGAAAGGCAATGATCGATGCCAGCAGGAGAGGGGTGAACGTAAAGGTTATCATGCCCAAACATTCCGATGTCGGGATGGTTGACCTGCTCCGGAACAAGTACCTTGGACTGCTGCACAATGCAGGGATCAACCTTTTGTTTTACCTGCCGCATAATCTTCACGCAAAACTGCTGATGATCGATGATGAAGTTTTCTCGATCTCAAGCGCCAATTTTGATTTCCGCAGTTTCCGTTACCTCTATGAGATCGCGCTGATCGGGTCAGAACCCGAAATTGTAAGGCAGCTGAATGAACATATCAGTGAGACCCAGCGAAATTCGCAGGAACTTGATTACCTTGAATGGAAACGCAGGCCTCTTATCCAGAAGATTTTCGAATGGATTTTACTCCCCTTCAGGCATTTCTTCTGAAAGGGTTGTCCCGGATTTAGGATACTTTTCAAAACGGGCTGCAGTCCTGCTGGTCCCGTTGCCTTACAAAGGAAAAGGGTGCAATGCTATGTTATTCGCCTGCGGCAGAGGCTATGACCGACGACGGGTTGCCCGACCGGTTCACGATGAAAACACCGGCAAAGATCAGGACAGCTGCGGCAATCTTCGGCCAGGTAAGTTCTCCCTGTCCTGTTGTTACCGACATGGCGGCAGCAATGACGGGCTGGAGGTAGCTGTAGTAGCTGACCACGGTCGCACTTACACTCTTAAGCGCAAAGTTAATAAGCAGGTAGGCCAGGAAGGTGTTAAGCAAAATAATGTATAATATCCCGATCCAGGCTGCAGTGGTGATTGCAGCAAAATTGATCTCCAGGGCAGGTTTTACCGAAAAGGGGAGGATGAAGATAAAACCGAAAAACGAGACCCACTTCAGGATCGTGGTCGTATGGTATTTGCCGATCAGGGGCTTGATCAGCACCAGGTACAGCGCATAAAAAATCACATTCAGAAATATCAGCATGTTGCCGAATGAATGATCGCCGCTGAAGCTTACCTTATGCCCGCTGAATACAAGGATCAGTACCCCGGAAGCTCCCAGGGCGATACCTGCTGCTTTTTTCCATGTAACCCTTTCACCCAGCAAAAGACTGGCAAAAACCATTACCATGATTGGGTTTAAGACATGGATAAGTGATGCATCCACGGGTGTACTCAGGTTAAGCCCCTCGTAAAAGAGTGACTGGTTCAGCGCAAACCCCAGCATGCCACACAGGGCCAGCATGAACAGGTCTTTCCGTTCAACTTTTTCCGGTACGAATAGTTTCTGGAAGAACCAGAAAATAATGACCACACCAAGGAAACGGATAAAGATCAGCTGCATGGGCGTCAGCATGGCGGGCATCAACCCCTTCACGATTGTATAGGCAAAGCCAAAGATAAGGGTGGTGGCCAGGAGCGCCAGGTGCGCTTTGTGAATGCTCTACATCTGGCAAAGATAAAACAAAAAGAGCCTGCCGGGGGGGAGGAACTCCCTGCCGGCAGGCTCTTTTCCGGGAGGAAAAGGATTTATGAAATCCTGATCTCCTTCTTGATTTCAACGCCTGAGTCCTGCTTTTTAGGAAGGGTGATCTTCAGAATCCCGTCTTCGTAATCGGCTTTGATCGATTCAAGGTCGATGGTTTTCGGCAGTGTAAATGCCCTGCTGAATGATCCGTAATAGAATTCCTTGCGGGTGTAGGTTCTGCCATCCTCGCGCTTCTGGTCATCGAACTCGGCTGAAATGTTCAGGACATTGTTCTCAAGGTTGATTTTAAAATCGTCTTTTTTCATGCCGGGAGCTGCAATGTCAAGCAGGAAGGCCTCTTTGCTTTCGATGATGTTGGCGGCGGGATCGCTGAAGCGCTTTCCGAAAAAATCTCCGAGGTCGTTGTCAAAAAGGTTGTTTACCATATCCGATAACGGATTCCGGTGTTGCCATTTTATAAGTGTCATGGGTTTATCTCCTTTCTTTTTTGTGAAACATTTGTTTGCTGCCTCAAAAAGTCAACTTCTGTACCAGTGAAAAAAATCATTTCTGATCAGACAAAATGGCGTAATAATTGGCTCGGGAGGTGACAAAACGGCAAAAATGAAGCTGCTGAAAATACAATTCCAATCAGTACAGGTACGGAAATCAGTCAAGCACCTTTTTTGTTTGTTCATGAACCAGGCGGGCAATTTCTTTAGTGTCAAGATGTTGGAATGAAGAGTAGGGAATCGGATCGAGTACGATGAGTTTGATCCTGTCGTTTTTATGGATCAGCAGTCCGCCTTTTTTAATGGCAAGATGAGTCTCTTTGAGTACGATGGGAAGGATCGGTGTATGGGTTTCGAGTGCCAGGCGGAAGGCCCCGGTTTTATAGGGTTGAAGGTTGCCGTCGGGTGAACGGGTCCCTTCGGGAAAGAGCATTACGGAATTACCGTCGCGGATCGATTCGGCGGCCTTGTCCATCATCTGCAGTTTGCTTCTCCCACGGCTTCGTTCGATTGGAATATAACCGCAAAGGGCCATATTCCACCCGATAAAGGGAATCAGGAACAACCCCTTTTTTGCAACCCATTTGAAATGGCGGTGCAGTTTGAAAAGTACCAGTATGTCGGCTCCCGACTGATGATTCGAGACCATCACATAAATTGCCGAGGGATCTGCCTTGTTACGCCCTTCAACGGTAATTTTCCAGTAGGGGTTGATTCCAATAATGATGTCGGACCACAGGCAGGTGAATTTATGCAAAATCACCCTTCGGGGATCAAATAAAACTGTTGTCAGCCACAGGAGCAGTGAAGCCGGGAACAGCAAACCGGAGAGAAAAAACAGGGTAAACCAGAAATAGCAGGATACCATTACCTGCAAAAGGTGCCCTGTCGTGCTTCTGTTATTTTGTCCATTGCTCATTGCTCAATCCTCATTGCTCATTGTCCTTGATGCCGAATAATGTCTCCACTTTTCAACCACCCCTGCCAGGTCGGGGGGGAATTCAGAATCGAAATGGATAAATTGCCTGGTGGTGGGATGGATAAACCCGAGTGATTTTGCATGAAGAGCCTGGCGGGGCATCAGCTTGAAACAGTTTTGCACAAACTGCTTATACCTGGTGAAAGTAGTGCCCTTCAGGATCTCAGACCCGCCATAGCTTTCGTCGTTGAATATCGGGTGCCCGATATGTTTGAGATGAACCCTGATCTGGTGTGTGCGCCCGGTTTCGAGCTTGCAGCATATAAGGGTTACATACCCGAAACGTTCAAGGACATGGTAATGGGTTACGGCATGACGGCCCTTTTCGGGATCGTCGTACACTGCCTGTACAAGGCGGTTGCGGATATCACGCCCGATGTTGGCGTCAACGGTTCCTTCGTCGCCTGCAAGGTTGCCCCAGACGAGTGCCACATACGACCGGTCGATTGTGTGGTCGAAAAACTGCTTGGCGATTTTTGTCTGGGCCAGTTCGTTTTTGGCAATGAGCATGATGCCACTGGTGTCCTTGTCTATCCGGTGCACCAGGTATGGTTTTGCATCCGGGTCGTTGGGATTGTTTTGCTGAATATGGTAAAGCAGGGCATTCTGAAGGGTGCCGGAAAAATTCCCGTGCCCGGGGTGCACGACCATACCCGGTGCTTTATTTACCACGATAATATCGGAATCCTCGTAAACTACGTCAATGGGGATATTTTCAGGGTAAACCTCGGTATCGCGTGGAGGATAGGCCAGCACGATGGAGATGAGGTCGAGCGGCTTTACCTTGTAATTGGGCTTGATCACCGTACCGTTAACGAGGATGTTCCCTGCATGGGCCGAATTCTGGATCCGGTTCCTTGAAGCATGCTCGATTTTTGCCATCAGGTATTTGTCGATCCGCAGCTGCCCCTGTTTCTTATCGACTACAAACCGGAAGTGTTCGAACAACTCTCCGGAATCCTCGGCCAGGTCGGTTTTTTCAGCATCATCATCACCGGTCAGGGCCAGGTTATTCATAGATTGGATAGGGTTGCAATTACCGTGAAATGATAAATTTGGAGACACCGTGATGGAGGTGCGAATGGTCATGGAATTCAAGGAAGTAAATCCCGTTGTCAAGAGAGCTTACATCCAGTTCGTTGCGGAAGGAGGTTTTCAGAACGGCATGGCCGACCAGGTCGGAAACGGTGATCTCCGATGAGGATAAAGTCTGGAGATCAAGGGTGCCGGGGACCGAAACATGTAAGGTTACGCCTGCGCATGGATTGGGGTAAAGGAAAAGTTTCACCGAACCCGGGGAGATACTCCTTATGCCCAGCGGGAGCGGTTTTCCAACGACAGGGCGGATCATTACGGAGCCGGTATAGGCTGAATTGTACCACGATCCCGTTGTGTTGATGAATATCTCCGCCTGGCTGTTGTTGTTGCGGTCAAATCCGATCGAAAGGTTATCCGAGGTTGTCTGGATCCAGCCGACATAAAAGGTGCCGGTAATTCTCACGGGCGGGTATATCGGATAGGTGACGAACTGGTTCAGGCTATCGGCATATTCTGGGGTTACCATATTTGAAAACAGGGTGTCGCCGGGTTTTCCTGCATTGTCGTTCCATACGCACAGGAGGAAATTTTGTTTGCTTGCATTGCTAAGCGTCGGGTTGAAAAACATCCTGACGGCACGCAACGTGTCGGGCGATTTATTGAGTTTGAAACGGATGGCAAGCTGTGACCCGGCCGGGGAGAGCCCGTAACTTGCCTCTGGAGTCCCGTCATCATAGGCAAAGTAATTGTAGAAGTTCTGGTATGCCTGCATGGTATCGCCGATCGCCGAACCGGCAGTGATATCCTTTACAACGTGCTTTATGAGGAACGTGGCGCTGTCGGCAGCGCCAACAGGCAGAAGGTAGTGGAATTCAGGGTGGGCGAATTTCTGGTAGGTCACATAGGGATAGGTGGCATAGGGAAGAATATTGTAGTTGCCGCCATTGTAAGTTTTTGAATAACTCCCTCCGGGTTCGGTAAGATAATAGCTATAGTTGGACATATGCGGGAGAATATCCCTGTTTGACATAAGGATATCAAGGGTGTCGCGGATTTCGTTCGTCGGGTCGTTGCAATATTGAGGATAAGGCATCGACTGGTACCGCTTGAGCAGGGAGGGCGGGGGGGTGATGAAACGCAGTTCGGGGTAAACTGTATCATGCAGGCTGCGTCCCCGGTTGAGGTAGACATTGTCGAGGTTCCACTGGTTGGTGTTGCTTTGCCAGCTTGGTTCGGAGGAACCGGCAAGGCTCACATAATTATAAAACCGGAAGCGGAATTTTTTCCTGAGGAATACAGGATCTGTAACAGGGATCAATACCTGTACAAAGTAGTGGTTGTTCTTCAGGAAAAATGTATCAAGCGTCATGCCATTCGCGTACCACATTTTTTGCCATGTGTCGGGGATCTTTATTGTATCCCCCGGGATAATACTGTCATGGGCCGGTGTGAGGAGAAACTGCAGAATCAGTGAATCGGCCTTCTGGGGTGCCCTGCCTCGTCCCTGCGGCTGGTAAAAAAAGCTCAGGTACACCGAATCGGCCGGAGTAATGGCGTGGGGGACCGGAGTGAAAACCGAATCGAGCCGGATATACCTCGAGGTGAGGTGGTCGGCAATAAATGTCTCAGGACCTGCCACGGCATTGCGATACATGTTACCCGAATCATTGCTGGCATCAAGCGTGATGGCACCCATGTTGACCGGGTTTACAGGTATATCGTTGTTTTCAAAGGCATAATTGTCAATCCACCGCAGGTGGGAAGGGAACACGCCGTTTGCAGAGAAATCGTCAAAGAACGGGATCGTTACCGGTATCGTATCGTAACCGGCTTCGGGGTACATGGCCTGGCTATTGGTTGCTGCTTTCGCTTTAACCATGGGATTTGTGTGCAAACCTGTAAGGATCTCCTGTGAAAACCCGGTAATCCCGGTAAATAAGATGATCAGGATGAATAAAAAAAACCGCATTATAAATTCAGTTTTACAATTATTAAATGTCTCCCCATTTGTCCGCCTGCTCACAATCTGTTTCAATTTTTTTCGGGTGTCCGTGATCGCTCAGCATTTCGCCATTTCGCTACCTCGCTAACTCCTAAATACTGTCCGCCCTCAGCGAATCCGTTCTGATCTCGGAAGCTTTTGCCCCCATCCCGACCGTGAGGGTGATGGATGAACCCTTGTTAATCACGCTTCCGGCCTTGATGGCCTTTCCTTCAAACAATTGGTTCTGAACGGCATCTTCGTCGAATGAACGGATATACAACAATTTTCCAAGTTTTAATCCCGCCGATTCCAGCATGGTTTGCGCCTGGCGCAGGGTAAGGTCCCGGAGATCGGGCATGGTTGTTTTTTCAGGAATCACCGAAGTGACCGTCATATAAACCATGCGGTTTTTCTTCACTTTGGCACCGGGATAAGGATCCTGCGTGAGAATGGAGCCCTTAGGTTTGTCAGCATCAAAAAGAGAATCGATGACCGAAAACTGGTAATTCCTGTAATCGGGGTTTGCAAGAACAGCCTTGTAATTGAGGCTCCTGAAATCGGGGACGATGATATAGTCGTTATGTTTTGTGTAAAATGAAAGCGATTGCAGGGTGATCCATATCAAAACAGCGGTTATCCCGGTCGCAATGAGGAGATGTTTGAGAAAAACTTTCGAAAAAAGGAACTTGAAAAAATTCATCAACCGCTTTATCTGAATAACCTGAAAACGTATGTTTTATTGTATTTTCCTAAAGAATTGACAAACTTACGGAAAAATTAAATTTTGCGCAAGGAGGATTGAAAATGTACTATTTTTGTTCATCAAAAATGTTGCTTATGTTGAATGTAGCCATCGTAGCTGGTGGTGATTCCGGAGAATACGGGATCTCCATGAAAAGTGCCAAACAGGTTATGCTGCATATCGACCGTGATAAATTTAACCCGTTCCTGATCGAGATAAAGGGAAAAAACTGGCATTGCCTGGTTGAACGGAAAAAAATCCCGGTTGATAAAAACGATTTCTCCCTCAAAATCGGGAAGAAAAAAATCCGGTTCCAGGTTGTTTTCAATGCAATTCACGGCACACCCGGTGAAAACGGGAAACTCCAGGGCTATTTTGACATGGTCGGCATTCTTTATACCTCCAGCGATGTAACCACATCAGCCCTTACATTCAATAAAAGCTTCTGCAAGGATGTTGTTGCCTCGTATGGCATCAGCACTGCCAGATCGGTTCATCTTTTCAGGAATGATGCCGGCTCGGTCAAAAAGATCAACGGGGACCTTACGCTGCCCCTTTTTGTGAAGCCGAATAACGGCGGCTCAAGCGTTGGCATGTCGAAAGTCACGGTGAAGAAGGATATAAAGGCTGCCCTGGACAAGGCTTTTCTTGAAGACCCCGAGGTTATCGTCGAAGAATTTATCAGGGGGAGGGAGCTCACCTGCGGCGTGCTTCGCACCGGCGGGAAGGTTGTCTCATTTCCGGTAACGGAGATCATCCCGAAAAAGGACTATTTTGATTTCGAGGCCAAGTACAAAGCGGGGATGGCGGAGGAGATCGTACCGGCGGTGATTCCTGATGCCGATTCCGCCAAATGCCGTGAAATTTCGCAGTTTCTTTATGAGAAGTTAAATTGCAGGGGAGTCGTTCGCTTTGATTACATTTTCACCGGGGAGCTGTTTTATTTTCTCGAGGTAAACACAGTGCCCGGGATGTCAAAGGCAAGCATCGTTCCCCGTATGGCCCGCGCCCACGGCTGGACCTTCCGTGAACTCATAACCCGCCTGATCGACGAAGCAACCTGATTTTTCAATTTTCGCTATTTCGCTACCTCGCTGCCTCGCTATTTCTCTATTTCGCTATTTCACCATTTCACTATTTGTCATGTCCGACCTCCTTTTTGCCACCAACAACCAGCATAAGCTCCGCGAGATACAGGAGATACTGGGCCATGAATTCAATGTTTTAAGCCTGAATGATGTAAACATTGATGCTGATATCCCTGAAACACAGGGAACCATCGAGGGCAATGCCGTTCAGAAAGCCCGGTTTATCCGGGAGCTAAGCGGGATGGATTGCTTTGCCGACGATACGGGCCTGGAGATTGATGCCCTCGAAGGGCGCCCCGGTGTTTACTCGGCCCGCTACGCAGGGGAGGGGTGCAGCTTCGATGACAATGTCACTAAAATTCTACGGGAGCTTGAGGGAAACAATAACCGCAAAGCCTGCTTCCGCACGGTAATCTGCCTTGTAATCGATGGCAGCGAGCATCTTTTTGAAGGCAGGATTGACGGGATCATCACAACTGAGCGGAGCGGCACGGACGGATTCGGGTACGACCCTGTTTTTATGCCCGATGGCTATAAACAGACCTTCGCAGAGATGCCGCCCTACCTGAAAAACGGGATCAGCCACCGCGGGCGGGCGGCCACCAAAATGGCCAACTGGATCAAAAACCGGTAACTGGAAATCAAAAAGCGGTGTGACGAAAGAATTTCGTCACACCGCTTTTTCACTTTTTTCGCTATTTCGCTACCTCGCTATTTCGCTATTTATTTACTATGGTTTGTTAGGAAAAAGCAATCCCGGGAATTTGGTCACATCGGCCTGAGGGATTGTGCACCCGTATTTGGAGTTGATGGCCTGGATGAAGAAGTTGGCGGCTACCGAGTTTCCCCTGGGGTTCAGGTGGATCCCGTCGGTCGAGAACATTCCCCCGGTGACGAAGGTTGTGCTCATACTGATGCCGTCGAAAGTAATACCGCTTTCAAACTGTGGCAGGTAAGCGTTCATATCGGCAAGCGCCAGTTTCTGACTGGAAGCAACCAGTTTGATCACCTGGTTGTATTCGAAGATCCGCTGGTTGATATTGGCCTGTTCTGATTTTGTCAGGATGTATTTGCCGGGGATGGGGTAAATGTAGGGGAGCGGGTGTTTGGTAGTGTCGACAATACCCATGCCCCTGCATTTGATCGAGTCGGTCGGCAGGGTCAGCAGAAACTCATCGCCTTCGGCCATCTGGGCCAGCGTTCCGTCTTCTTTCTTATAGACAAAGGGGTTAAGACCTGCTTTCCAGACGATCTCGGGATGTCCCTGGAGGGCATAGAGGCCGTTTAACTGGGCAGCCAGGGTGGCATCGAGGGGAACCCCGTTCCAGGGAAGCTGCTTTGAGATGGTAGTGAAGAAGGGAAGGCTGGTCACGTAAGGGATGGTTCCGAGAACGCCTTTCGGGGTCCTTCCGGAAGCCAGCAAGGCACCGACTGCCATCGGGTAATATTTGGCAAAGGTGTCGGCAGGGGTCATCATCATGTCGGTACCGGCCAGTGCGGAGGCCAGTGCATCGTTGTTCCCGATCCACAGGTAGAAGAAGGTTGGCTGCTGAACCACGGCATCTGTAAGCATTGTTGTTGCTGGTGATGTGGCAAAGCGTGTGAAGTATGGATTTCCAAAGGCGGAACCATAGCCGGGATAAAACAGTGTCATCAGTGTGGCACCTGGAACACCCATATTGTTATAGGGACCGGTAACTGTCGGGGGGGCGAAAAGCTGTCCGAGCAGGGTGGCCTGGTCGGGGTTTGAAACAAAACCGGGTTTCATCGATACGGTTCCCGTGGGATTTCCCCAGCAATCCTTATCGGCGCCAAGTTTCAGCACCATCTTGGTATAGCAGTAAATTCCTCCCGGAACGGGCTGGAATCCCACGCCATCGGTTGTCCCGAGCAGGGGTTGTTTAAATTCCCCGCCACCGACTGATTTGAACTGGGTGGCCATGATGTTCGGGATTGAATAGGTCTGGCCGGTGAGTGACAGGGCGCCATCGGCATAACCGGCCGTCATCGAATTCCCGACTGATACAAATTTTGAGAAGTCCACGCCATTGGCTGAAGCAGCGAATTTGTCGATCTTTCGATCGCAGGATGCAAACAGGGCAAGGGACAATATAATGAAAAGAATTTTTTTCATAATGTTCATATTTTAAAAGTTAAAAACTGTAAGTTAAACCGATTCCCGGGATGCTGAAACCTGTGCGGTATGTGCCGGCAAAATTGTCGGGAGAATAGGTTCCGCTCCGCTTTGCGCCCATCAGGTAAAGGAATGATGCATCAACACTGAAACCTTTCAGCGGGTAAATTGAAAATCCGCATGTAAGGCCTGTCTCGTCGAGGCTGGGAGTCTGGGGATTCAGGAAGGTGCTTTTAACCGGTGAGGGATCGTAATATCCGCCAATCCTGACGGCTACCATATCGCTAATCCTGTATTGCGAACCAACACGCACGATCAGGCGGTCCTCATACAGGGAGGGGGTGGCTGTACGTTTGAGAGATGAAGTTGTTGTCTTGAAATCGAAGGTGAGTGAATCGTAGGTGCTCCAGAAAACATAGCACAGGTTCATCCCGATCATCCACTGGTTCTTCTTTCCGAATTCGTAGGAGGCTCCAAGGTCGAGATTCGCGGGTAATGGCAGCATCACATCCACTTTGTTGCTGGCCGGGAATTGTTCGGAAAGCGAAGTTGCAACACTGAAGGTGGCATCGGCGCCCTTAACCTTCATCTTGATTCTTGACCGGTAGTCAAGACCAATGCTCCAGCCCTTTTCAGGATGGATCATGATGCCTGCATTGTATCCGAAATTGCTTGTTGATCCCTTGATGTGCAATGAACCGTCAGTGCCGTCGGGACCCTGGAGGGGGAGTGATTTGTTCAGGTCAACGGTTCCGGTGGCAAAAACGAAGCCGGCCCCGATGGAAATTTTATCGTTGAATTTGTAGGATACTGTCGGCTGGTAGGTGATGGCTTTGAACGACAGGTCCTTGATCAGGTACCGTCCCTGCCATTCACTGCCGCCATCATCCTGCCAGGCAAGCCGGTTGCCATAAGGTGTATTTACCGCGATACCTACGCTGAGATTTTTGGTAGGTTTGTAGGCAGCATAAAAATAAAAGGGTGTGTTCAGCTCATGTTTCAGGGTGGCCTGGTAATCGACATCCTTAGCCTGGAAGGTACCACGGGCCATAATAAAACTCATACCTCCTGAAAAGCTCCATTTCTCATTGATAAATGCTGCGCCGGCAGGATTGTTAAACAGGGTGCTGGCGTCATAACTCAGCGAAGTCCCGATAAGTCCCATGCCGATATTGCGAATACCATGCAAACTTACCTGATAACCTCCGCCAAACGACGTAGTTGCTGCAAAACATAAGAATAGCAGCAGGACAGTAATTCTCCTCATAATGACATTTTTTTGGTTAATACTGGGCGCAAGATACTAATTTTTTTAATATTCAAAATTTCACAATTCACTAAATTAGTCCTTTGGCTTGAAAATGAGGAGTTAACACAGGTCTTACCCGCCGGGAAAATCCAAAGTGAAATATGTCTTACCTTTGCACCTGGAATACTATCCAAAAAACCGGATTCGGGCCGGTACCTTCAGATGCAGGCCTGTCCCTCATTGTAACACTTACTTAATAATAAAATATGAGCACCCTTCATGTCGGCGATAAAGTGAAATTCCTCAACACCTCCGGTGGAGGCGTAGTTGCAAAGGTGATTGACAGCCGGATGGTCAGCATACTGATAGAAGACGGATTTGAAATCCCCACCATGATCAGCGAGCTGATCAAAATTGATTCTCACGATCCTGCCGGTCGTTTCTTCGAGGAACATTACAACATTGACCTCCCGATGGATGATCCCGAACCGGAAGTGGCGGCTGACGACCGGTTGCGGCACCTTCCGCATCACCTCACGGCCGACCGCAAATCGGAGGACATATACCTTGCTTTTGTACCGCACGATCAGAAATGGCTTATTACAGGGCAGGTTGACATTTTCCTGGTCAACAACAGTTCCTATGATGTGCTGTACAACATCTTCGGCCGTACACCGCTTGGACATTACAACGGGGTGGATTATGGCAGTATTTTTCCTGACTCAAAACTGTTGCTGGATACAATCAACCGTGAACAGCTGACCCATTGGACCGAGGGATGCCTGCAATTCCTTTTCCATAAGCAGCAATGCCGGGAGGTGCTTCCCCCGTTTAATTCAGAATTCAGCGTTGATGGTAAGAAGTTCTTTAAGGAGGGCAATTACCGCGAACATCCCATGATCCAGGCCAAGGGTATTGTGGTGAGGGTGCTTTCGATTACGAACCACCTGAAACCTGCCGTTGCGCCGGAAACGGTTCAGGGGAATGCCGGCCAGGGCTCGGCCGGCCAGCCGCTGATCACCAGGTACCAGGTGGCCCCCCGGGAAGCGGTCGTTGATCTTCACATTCATGAACTGGTTGATGACCCGGCAAACCTGGAGAGAGCCGAAATCCTCGATTTTCAAAAAGACTATTTTCTTAAATGCCTCGACAGCGCCATTGCCGGCCACTTTCTGAAGGTTGTGTTTATTCACGGCGTTGGTAATGGCATTTTGCGCACCAGCCTGGTAGAGCTGCTTAAAAAGCAGGAGGGCATCGAGTTCTTCGATGCCCCCATGTCAAAATATGGTGTCGGCGCCCTGGAGATCAGGATTCCGCACAACGAATAAATTACCGAACAACTGAAACTTTACGGGAATAAACCTCGGTTCCTGTATTCAGTTGCAAAATGTACATCCCAGGTTTCAAATTCTGTCCATCCAGCACGGTTTCGTGCTGACCGGCATTCATAATTCCCAGCGAGGTTGAATTAACGAGTTGTCCGAATGCACTGTATAATTTCATCTGGACGTCATTGCTGCTTTTCATGATGAACGAAACTCTCGCAGACCCATCGAACGGGTTTGGATACACGATCAGAGGATTGCTGTTGTTAATTTCTGCGACCGATACCGGGGCCTCCATCAGAAACTCACAGGATTCAGAATAACCAAAAGATCCGCCCTGTTTAATGGTCGTTCCATTGGATGATACTTCATAGCCACCGTTGCCATTGGTGCAGCAAATGCCGTTGCCACCCGTATCGGTGATGGTGAAGGTATAACAGTCGGACTGTGGCAGGGTATAGGTTTGCTGGTACAGCTTGTTAGCTTCCGGATAGGGACCGCCACTCGCTACAACAACATTCAAAGAGTTCTTTATTTCCCAGGTGGTCTCTGCAGGGTTATTGTCAGTTCTCAGGGCAACTTTTACCAGGTTGGTTGAAACCGGTGAGGTTGTGAAGTTGAATTGAAGGGTGTCATTTTTCGGGTACTGGTCAGCCGAATTATTTGGACTTGTGGTAAAAACGGTAA
>JBAXFZ010000033.1:0-18072 GCA_037139685.1 Bacteroidota bacterium | reverse complement strand
CAGGGTGAAGGCAGCTGCCCCCGTTGCACCTGCTGATTTTGACTGGGATGCCATCGGGAAAAAACATGAAATTTATTCCAACGACGAGCGCCGCAAGCTTGAGGAGGCCTATGATCAGACTCTCCGCGCCATACAGGATCACGAAGTGATCGAAGGCACGGTCGTTACAATGACAAACCGCGAAGTGATCGTCAACATTGGCTTTAAGAGCGATGGGGTGATCCAGATTAACGAATTCCGTTACAATCCTGAACTGAAGATCGGTGATAAAGTTGAAGTTTACATCGAGAACCAGGAGGATACCAGCGGACAGTTGCTCCTTTCGCATAAGAAAGCACGTATCCTGAAATCATGGGAGCGTATCAACGATGCATTTGAAAAGCAGGAGATCATCAAGGGTTATGTTAAATCACGCACAAAAGGCGGTCTGATCGTCGATATTTTCGGTATCGAAGCCTTCCTCCCCGGATCGCAGATCGATGTCAAGCCAATCCGCGATTATGACATTTTTGTTGACAAAGTCATGGAATTCAAGGTAGTGAAGATTAACCATGAGTATAAAAACGTGGTTGTTTCTCACAAAGCCCTGATCGAAGATGAACTGGAAGCCCAGAAGGCCGAAATCATCAAGAAACTTGAAAAGGGACAGATCCTCGAAGGCACCGTCAAGAACATCACCAGCTATGGTGTATTTGTTGACCTTGGCGGCGTAGATGGCCTGATCCACATCACCGACCTCAGCTGGGGCCGTATCAACCATCCTGAAGAGATCGTCAAACTTGATCAGAAAATCAAGGTTGTTATTCTCGATTTCGATGAAAACAAAAAACGTATTGCATTAGGTCTGAAACAGCTTACACCTCACCCATGGGATTCACTTGACCAGAATCTCAAGATCGGCGATAAAGTACAGG
This sequence comes from Bacteroidota bacterium, assembly GCA_037139685.1. Taxonomy (GTDB): domain Bacteria; phylum Bacteroidota; class Bacteroidia; order Bacteroidales; family FEN-979; genus CAIVAT01. The sequence goes on along the minus strand of JBAXFZ010000033.1, from coordinate 17,158 downwards.
GTAAAGTTGTTGTGATCGCCGATTACGGTGCATTTGTTGAAATCACCACCGGTGTCGAAGGCCTGATCCACGTGTCTGAAATGTCCTGGTCGCAGCATCTGCGCACGGCACATGATTTCCTGAAGGTAGGACAGATTGTGGAAGCTGTTATTCTCACACTCGACCGCGAAGAGCGTAAAATGTCGATGGGGATCAAACAACTTATTCCCGATCCATGGGCAAATATCCGTGAAAAATACCCGCTCAAATCGAAACATACCGCAACCGTTCGCAACTTTACCAACTTCGGTATTTTTGTTGAACTCGAAGAGGGTGTTGATGGTCTCATTCACATTTCCGACCTGAGCTGGTCGAAAAAAATCAAACATCCCGCTGAATTCACGAAGATCGGTGAAACCATCGATGTAATGGTGCTTGATGTTGATGTTGAGAACCGCCGCCTGAGCCTTGGCCACAAACAGCTGGAAGAGAATCCCTGGGATGTGTTTGAGAACGTATTCGCAGTCGGTTCTGTACATCTTGGCACAATCGTGAGTTTAAGCGATAAAGGCGCCATCATTGCACTTCCGTATGGCGTTGAAGGCTTTGCACCACTCCGTCATCTTGGCAAGGAAGACAACTCCCTGGCAAAGGAAGAGGATGCTTTGGATTTCAAGGTGATCGAATTCTCGAAAGAGAACAAAAAGATCATTCTTTCGCATAGCAAAATCCACCAGGATGTCATGAATGCCGAGAAGAACAAGGAAGCCAAAACCGGTCTGAAGAAGGAAAGCGATACCAAAAAAGCTGTTAAAAAACTCAAGGACAACCTGGAGAAAACAACACTTGGCGATATTGATGCCCTTGCAAACCTGAAGGCCGACATGGTAAAAGCCGAAAACCTGGCACGAGATGCCAAAGAGGCTCAGCCTGAAGTCACACCTGATGAAGAGACTGCCAGCGAAGAAACTGTGACTGAATAATTCATCATGACCTTCTCGTTGACGGTGCTGGGCAGCAATGCTGCTATCCCGGCAAACAACAGGAACCTAAGCGCTCATTTGCTCAATGCAAATGAGCGCTTCTTTTTAATAGATTGCGGAGAGGGGACCCAGTTTCAATTAAGGAGGTTTCATATCTCCATGCAGCGGATCAGGCGTGTTTTTATCAGTCATCTCCACGGAGATCATTTTTTCGGGCTGATAGGGCTGCTTAATTCAATGCATTTGCTTGGCAGGAAAGAGGAACTGCACCTTTATGCTCCCTCCATACTGGATGAAATCATTCATATGCAGCTGGATGCATCATTTACCCGGCTCAATTTCCCGCTCATATTCCACCCCCTGCGGTTTGACCAGGATGATTTACTGTATGAAGACGGGAAAATAACCATATACAGCTTCCCGCTTAAGCACAGTGTCCCCACATGCGGGTATTTGTTCCGTGAAAAGGATCCTCCCAGGAAGGTTAAAGGGCCCAGGTCGTATGCCTATTGCAGCGATACGGGTTATGACGAACAGATCATCCCGTATATCAACCGGGTCGGTCTCCTTTACCATGAGGCAACTTTCATGCAGAACCTTGCAGCAGTTGCAGCAGACAAGCTGCATTCAACCGCGATGGAGGCGGCCGCGATCGCCGCCAAAGCCCAGGTGAAGAGGTTGCTTATCGGCCATTTTTCGGCCAGGTACGAGGATATTGAACCATTGCTGGCCGAAGCCCGTTCAGTATTCCCTGAAACATACCCGGCCGAAGAAGGAATCGCAATTGAAATATCCCCGGGTAACTAATATTTTATAATTTTGCATTGAATTTGTCACTGGTTCACTAACCAATATCCAATTGGCCCGTGTGAAAAGGGAATCCGGTAAAATCCGGAGCTGTTCCCGCAGCTGTGCGCTCTGAATATGTTGACGGCCTCTTAGTCACTGTCCTACGTTACCGGGACGGGAAGACACCGTTCAGCGGGGCAAGCCAGAAGACCTGCCAATGACTTCATTTCCAGGCCTTCGGGAGAAAGGTGAGGAGCCTAAATCATAAAACTCGAATGAAAACAACATTTAACTTTTTTATCATTTGCCTGCTTATCGCGGCATTGTCTGTTTCATGCAAAAAAAAGGACGACAATGAATATAAATCCGCAGGGCCTTTCGCCAACGGCGCCTTCATTTCAAATGAGGGTACCTTCGGCCATAACAACGGTTCGGTAAGCTATTACGATTTTGCCGGGGATTCGGTAAGGAATAACATCTATTCACCTGTTAACAAACACAACCTTGGACAGTTGCTCCAATCGGTCTATATCGCCAATGGCATGGCCTACATGGTCATGAACGTATCCGACACGGTCGTGGTCGCTTCCGTTGATGATTTCAAGGCTGCCGGATATATTACGGGGCTCAACCTGCCTCGTTATATGACATCATACAGCAACAAGGGATATATCACGCAGTGGGGCGAGAATGGCGCCGTTAAAGTGGTAGATCTGTCCCTCAATAAAGTTATAAAAACCATTAAGGCCGGAACCGGCCCGGAATTTGCCATGGTTGTCGGTGGTAATGTGATGGTTTGCAATGGCGGCGGATTTGATGTTGATTCCACCATAACTGTAATTAACCCGACGAACGATAACATTCTTCAAACTATCAGGGTCGGCGATAATCCCAAAGAGATGGTTGTTGACAAAAACAACAACATATGGGTGATCTGTTACGGATACATCAAATACGACCTGAATTACAATATAATCCTGGAAACGCCGTCGAAACTGGTGAAGTTGTCAGGAGAAGCTCCATACCAGAAATTGGGAGAATATATTATCTCGCAGACGAAACATCCCCAGCATATCGATATAAGCAATGATAAATCAACCGTATATTATGGGGGAGGCTTTGGTTTCACAGGAATCTATGCCATGAATATCACCGCTGCATCGCTGCCGGCATCACCCTTCATCGGTGTAACTTCCTTTTATGGTTTTAATGTGATTCCTTCAAACGGTGATATCTACGCCCTTGATGCGGGGGATTATACCGGTCCCGGAACGCTCTCCCGCTATTCAAAATCGGGAAGTCTTATCAAACAATATTCGACAGGAATTGCACCGAATGGGGTGGCCTTTAATTAGAGGTAGCAGGGTAGCGAGGTAGCGAAATTACCAAAACTATGGATGTTTATTTCTGGTTGAGGAACCAGGCTACCTGATGAGGAGTTTGACAGATCCTGAAAATTTCTCACTTCTGATCTGCAGGATATAGATACCGCGGGGCAATGAAGCAACATCATACTCCTGCTCCATGGATGGATTTTCACTGCGGCTGATGGTGCGTGAAAGCACTCTGGCGCCCAGGATATTTCTCAGCTCCACATACACATGGGCACTCGTGTTCAAAACTCTCAAATTGAACTTATTGAAGGCAGGGTTCGGATAAACCGAAAAATCCTGGTTTTGCTCGTGCTCGCCTATTCCGACACAATCATCGAATGAAAATATCACATTGATGGTCGCACTGTTTTTACACCCATTCTGGTTTGTTACCACTACTGAGTAAGTCTGGACATCGTACCCGATTCCCGTGGTTGCCAGCATGATTGAACGTGTGGCAGCACCGTTCGACCAGCGGTATGCTGACCCGGGGTTGCCGGCATCAAGCATAACGGTGTCGTAGATACAAACGGTTGAATCAGCCGGCCCGAGATGAATTACCGGAAGCGGGTAAACGATCACACTGGTGCTGCCCGATACCTGGTTAAATCCGTCATTCACAAGGAGATTATATGTCGTTGTAGTTTGGGGAATAACTACAGGGTTGGCCAGCGACGAGATGAATCCCGCCGGCTGGGAGGTCCAGTTATATGAGTAAACAGCCGACCCGCCCCCGGATAGTGCAAACAGTTTTGCCGTATCGCCCAGGCAAACCGCACCGGGTTCAGAAACAGGATTCACCGACAGCGGGCCGCCCTCGATGGAGACGATGACCTGGGAGCTTAAGCTCATGCACCCACTGGCAAGATCAGTTACCTTAAGAATATAGATGATCGTATGACTCATGTTGCCGGTGGAGGGTGAGGCAATGGCTGAAGTAAATCCCGGGGGATTGGAACTCCATTCATAACCATAACTTCCGTAACCGCCACTGGCCATGCCATGCAAAGTTGCACTGGTTCCATTGGCAATGGTTATGTTTGGCCCGGCGTCGGCAACCGGCACAGGATGAACCGTAACCAAAGCTGTGTCATAAACGGAGTGCACACAGATATCGGTTACCTTAACCGTGTATGCGTTGTTCCCAACAGGCGGCGTAAAATTTACGATGCTGTCGGTGCCGGGCACATTCCAGTGGTAAACAAGGGGCGCAATTCCCCCTGTGGTGTTGGCTTTCAGTTCGATATTCCCGCCGTAGCACATCGTGGTATCGCGGTTAGGCTCAATCGAAAGCCGTGTGTAATCCTCGATATAAACAGTATCGCGCTTCAGGACACCGTCGCAGGAGATCTGGTTAAGCGTCAGGATCACCGTTTTTTCGCCTTCGGGAATGTTATCGTCAATCGGGTGAATCAGAACATTGACGCTGTCGGTCCCGGCCGGGAAGGTCACAAAATCATCGATATGCGAATAATCGACACCATTAACGGCAGTTCCCCCGATTGTATAATGCAGGATGTAGTTATAATCGAGAAGAGACATAAGTTTGAAATTGACTGCCACATCGTTGCAACCTTCCACGGCCTTATTGCCAAGCGGGGGGATGGTGCTGTTGTTGATCATATTGACCCCGGGGCTGCTGAAGCTGTTTTGTTCAAGAAATACGCCTGAATCGAGAATATGGTCAACAGCATCGCCGATAGCCAGTTTGATATGGTAGGAGGTGCAGGGTTGAACAGCATACCAGGATGAAAAAACGTGTGTAAGCCCGTCATACTGGAAATAAGCTCCTCCTGTAGCATTTGTCCACCGGGAGGCCGTATTTGCACATACATTGTTAATGGTTACGTAGGAGCCAAGTTCACCGGGCATCCGCGCAATATTTACGCTGTTGTTCGAGAAAGTCCCTGAAATCCCCGGTCCGCTAAGAAAAAAACCAAAGGCATCGTTGATCTGGTTACAGTATTCAAAAAACTCTTCGGATGCAAAAACATACCGGAACCTGACGGTGTCAAACTGGGGGATAAAGTCAAACTCAATAACGGCCTTGTCATTGGTATTTGTTCCTGAGATAAGTGTCAGGTCGGGGTCTCCGGGTCCGTTAGTATTGAAGCCAGCCCCGGCTGAATTATTTGGCCCGATTGCTATATTAGCCTTCCCTGAGGTCATCAGGATGCCCCCGGATAAGCCAAGTTGCCCGGTGGCCATCCCCGAAGTGGCAAATGTGCCTACCTGGTCGGAGGTGATCATTGCTGAACTGCCGTTAAATGTCACATTGCTGATGGTAACTCCGGCACCCACCAGGTAATTCTGAACGAGTTGCTGGGGAGTCATGCCCATGGCGGTACCCTGGACCACGGTGAGCTGGGCTTGTAAATCCTGTGATAACAGCGATGCCGCCCATATCGCTCCTGATACGAAAAGGTATTTTAACAATGAACCTGTCATCCTGCCGTGCTTTAAATTATCAATTCTTAAACAGCCATGCATCCTTATAGGTTTGTTTAACCTCCCTGAGTTTTGCCGTTACAACCGGCTTGAAGGGAGATTCAAAGACCGAAACCCTTACCTTGTCATCCTTGTGTATAACCCGGGCATCGGGGTAATCCTTGGCCTTAAGCGAATTGACCAGCCGGGTTGCGGCCTCCATCGACAGGTTCGTTTTTACAATGATATAATAGATTTTTGTCGTATCACTATGAACAACAGCCTCCTCCGGTTTAACTTTTACAGGGGGCAATGGTTTTGGCACAGGAATTTCATCTTTGACAGTCCTGGAATCGGCGGGAAGGTTCTTCTTTTTTATTGGCAGGCTCTTCAGGGTGTCTGGTTTATGAACAGGGGGAGCGGTGCCACACTCGACCGCCGCTCCTTCCGGATCGGGAACTTCGCCAAACCAGGCACAGGCATAGTTTTCATACAGGGCAATACCGATGGCGTTCCATTCTTTTCCCTGCCATTTCCCGTTATTCAGCAAAAAGCTGTTGAAATAGGCTTCTGTTTTCCAAACCATGATAACGGTATCGGCAATGAGGGACGTGTTTTCCCAGTAAACAATTTCGTAGGCCCTGTCGGGGTATGGTGTAAGTTCCCTGGGTTTATCCCATACCGAATTCTTTTTATTTTCATCGCGCGGGTAGCAGAAGGGCTTCCAGAAGCTTTTGCCCGACCATGAATGAAAATTACAGGGACCCTGGTCGGGATGGTGCAATGCAAGATCCTTGGCATGCAGTGCGGCTACATAGCAAAGCGATTTGGAAAGCACCACAGGCGGGAGGTCATAGTGCTGCCTGTATTCATTAATGGCGTTATACAATTCCGTTACAGTTGAACTGATGCAAAAGCCGGCAGGAACAGGGTTTCCCTGCTTTACCATCTGTTGCCCGCTTGCATTGGATACAATGCCATATGTCAGGATCAGCAATCCCAGCATCGGCAGAATAGATTTGAATTTTTGCTTTTTCATTTTTCCTTTAAAGATCCATGATTCTGGTCTGCGCTCACTATGAATTTCCTGTTAATGTCGAGCAACCTTGCATAAAATGCGTAGGCCCCCATGCTGTTCTCAATTTTCAGTAACAGCTTATTCCAACCCGGTTTCATCTGTAAACGGATTTCGGCCTGGTCAGGTTCTGCAATACGTTCGCCCAGATAGCGGTATACCTCCTTGCCATTGAAAAAGACCTTCGCCCCGTCATCTGATCCCAGGAAAAGTGACGATGTACAGTTATCCGGCGAGTAAACATAGGTTAGAGCATAACTGACCACCATCTCCTGCGGGCTGATTTTCCCTGCAAGAGATAACAGCCCGTTTTCAGGTGTTTGTACGTAATTCCAGCGAATAGGTTGCCGCCCTGCACCCTGGTAGTCCTTCTGAAGATCGACAAAGGTTTCGGGAAGGTAGGCTGAGTCAAGCCCACGCCGGCCTGACCCGCTCTTCCGCGGGTTTGGGAAAGGCCCGAGGATGTACCAGCCAGGAATGTAGAGCCGCTTCGGCTCCATGCTGATCCCGTCAAGTCCGATGTTATAGCCTTTTGAAGGACTATCCTTTCCCGTAACAACGAATTCAATGTTTACAGTCCCTGAGAGCGATTGCAGCCCGGTCATCGTTACTTTGCCGTTTGGCAGGGTGTAGGGAGAGTAGCCATTGATGGTTCCAGCCTTAACCTTGTTTACATAGATATCGGCATTGCCGTAATCGGGACCCATTGAATAATAAAGATTCATATTATATACCGATTCACGCAGACCATTCAGATCCAAGCCAAAGGCCGATTTATCCTGGGCTTCAATCACAATTTGCTTGTTTCCTCCCCATTCCGGACCGAAATCGGACATATCCATCACCTTCGATTTCAGCCCCTGCAGCCTGAATTTCAGGTTTTCGGCCTCATACATCCGGGCGGGCTTCACAATTCGCAACGGTATCCGTTGGCCGGCAATCGGAAAGGGCGGGAAGGGACTGTGAGGTTCGATCTGGTACCAGTAAACCGTCGAACTGTAATCAGCCACATCCTGGTTTCCATGCCCATGTTCAATGGTGACCTTAATATTTTTCCTGAAGGAGATCGGGTCGAGTATAAATTGCCTGTAGGCTGCAATCTGCCCCAGGGTGTCGTTTTTATATATCAGCCCGTTGTAGGGGCCTGCAAATTCACCCTCGTTGAAATACCATCCGCCCGAGAAGTAATCTTCTGTTCCTGTGCCATGGATCGACGGTTTTTTTTCGCCATCCACATATACCATGTCATCACCTTCAAGATAGCTCAGTCCGCCGTCATATGACTGCATATTAAGGTTCACCCCGACAATATGGCCTTTTCCCTCTGCCCTGAGCAGGGTATAGTTTGAATCGTAAGCATTACGGATGCTGCGGTTCCATTGTGCATGGAAATAGGCCACATCGGGGTCAAGGGCATCTTCAAACTTCTGGTAATCCACCTGGTAGAAGAAACCTGAAATTTCCTGGCGGGTCTCATTGACGATCTCTATCCGCGCATGGCTTTCAAACGGCATCGGGTAGTAACAAATATAACCGCCACTGGTCATCCCGAGATACTGGGAAACATATTGCCGGTACCTGAAACCGCAGCCGAAGAAATCCCCGAGCGGCACCTCAACGGAGGGCCTGCTTTCATCATCCCAGTAAATCCGAATAACGACACGGCGTAAAAAATATGGATCCCTTGAATCGATGGCAAACCATATCCTTACGATCATACCCGGACCATCAACGTTGAAAATGGTGGCCTTTCTACCCGGTTCGATAGTAATCCGGTCATTATTTCCACCCGTGGTATCGTAGCTCGAAACCTGTATCAGTTTGGCGTTTTTAAGATAGGGGAGGGCAGCCGGCGAGAGCAGGTGCTGTATATCAGCGCGGTTACCCGTATTACATGCCGAAAAACCTAACAAAACAAGCAGTACCAAAAACCCGGCAGGGAAAGTTGAAATTTTCATACAAACAAGATTCAACCTGCAAAGGTACTACTTCTGGTTTTCATCGATCAATAATTTCGCAATGATTGCATCCCAGATATAGTTTGGGGGGCAATTCAGCGTTTCATTGTCGGGACTGTATGATTCCCAGTAGTTGTGATTTTTAGAGAGCTGAAGGGTGACACAGCTGACCATTTTATCGGAAAGCTGATGAGCCAGGTCGTTGTAACCATATTTGCGCAGGCCGTCATATACCATATAATCCCACAGCATCCATACCGGGCCGTTCCATTTGCAGCAATAATCCACATAGGGGCTGTACCACTGGTCGCGGGCCGAAAGGGTGGGAACGCCGTATTTCCGCCAGAATTTCGTCGTGTCGGTCAGGGTCTGGATTAACCGCGCAGCACGCTCCCTGGGGGCGGCCTCAGCCCACAATGCAAGGAAACCGATGATCTCCTGACGTTTCAGGTCACGTGTCATAAACTGGAATGAATGATCCTTTTTGTTTATCGAATAATAAAATCCGGTAGTTTCATCCCACATTCTCTCATTGACAAGCCTGGTTGTTTTTTCCGCCAGTTCCAGCCAATGGTCTGCCTCAGGTTTCTTTCCAAGGATCACAGCCATGCGCGCAAGGCTCCTTTCCTCCCTTATCACCATCAGGGTGAGGTCGAGGCACTCCAGCTCGTCCGAGATATCCTCTTTGTCCACATCCAGGTAACGCTCGGCCGAAACCTGGAAAACAGCGTTGTACCAGTCTCGGACGTTTTCAATGATCCCGTAGGGGCCCCATTCAAAAAGTCCGTCCTGGTCGCCGTCGCGGTTTTTGATCAGCCAATCTACGTACCTGCCCCCGGATGCATAGGCATCGGCGAGAAACTGCTTGTCGCCGCTAACTTTGTACACTTCGAGGTTGATCCAGCTGAAAAAGGGTGCCGATGTCGTCGACATGCCCTTGTGCGGGTAATCCTGCATGCCGCGCGGCCCGTGCCTGTAGGCAATCAGCCCGTCATCGCGCTGCTGCTCCATGTAAACCCGCTGTGACCCCTCGGCTGAAACCGGGTCCATATAGGCGTAGGCCATCATGCTGAGCGACTCGTGGAGCACCTGGTGCCCGTGACCCCAGCCCCAGAGCGGGTTGCGGGAAAAAGCATAAAAATTATATTTGGTCTGCCCCGCGGGAGGATACATGCAGCCCCGTACGAGGTTAAAAGCACTGAGGTAGGCAAGTTTTTCGAAGGGTTTTTTAAAGGCGATCCGCGGTATCTTTGAGAACAGGATCAGGTTGTCCTGGAAATAGGTTTTCAGCATGAAATTTTTCACCGAATCAACCACTCCAACCAATTTTTCAGAACTCTCTTTCTGATCCCTGAATCCCCGAAGGTACCTGAAATTGACCGATTCCCCTGGTTTCAGCCTCTTTTTGAGATGCAATGCAATATACCTGGCCAACCCGGTTGATCTCATATTCAAGGAATCAATGCGTTTATCCGAGTAAAAATCGGTTTTGATTATATTGTAGAAATCGCCCATATCACCGAGGTAACCGCCATGAGAGGATGATTTGAAACTGCTGGTGAAGAAATCCGCTACACGGGTCGGGTAACCGTATTCCGTTTTAAGGCTGCTGATCAGCCGGTACGGGCTTTCATAGCGTTTTGTTTCATACCCGTCGGATGCATCGTTATACTTCACAATTTCCATCGAATCGTTGCCCATTTCTAGTACAGGATAGGCAGCTACCTCATGAACAATTTTATCAGTATTCTTAACCTCCATATCGACCATGGCCACGGACGAACTGTAGACAAAAAAGGTCTCCCTGACATGGATCCCGCGAAAAGGCTCATAGTCGAGAATGGCCATATCGGGGAAGGAAAAGCGCACAACAGGCTTTACAAGATATTCCCCGATCGAAGGGATCACCACCTCATCAACCTTCCAGAGACAGGACATGGAACCGGCATGGTCGGATGAGTAGGTTACAGGGCGGCTATCGCTGTAGTAATCCATCTTGTAACCCTTGTCCCCATAGAGTCTTGACCTTGCCATGGCAGCCGTGTAAGTTGTGTAAAGGGGATCGTTTGCCTTTGCACTGATCCTTACATAATCCTCAATGGGTTTGAACTGCTGGGCCTTCATTCCCGGCATCTGAAGCAGGCAAAAGAGAAGGAATATTGCGTTTTTCACGGTGAACCCGGTTTATTATCGGGGGATGAAAATAGGGAATATTCAATTATGTCGCCTTGAAAAAAAACATTTGTCTATTTTTGCCGTTATAAAACCAAGATTTTTCCGGGAGGAAAAAAAATTCTTGCGTATCCTGGAATCCTGTGAAGACTTGGTGTTAATGACCTTTCTGAAACACAGGGATAGATGGAGAACCCAAACCCACGATTCAATGTCAAACTAAAATTTTAAAAAATATGTCATTACTTAAATTAGTCGAACAAGAGGAGGCAACCGGGCGTGTTGCCGAGATTTATGAATCCATGACAAGTACCATGGGTTTTATCCCCAACGCATTCAAGGTTTTCAGCCCGAGCGCCTATGTTCTTGACAAGCAATTTGCCAACCTGGGGTATTACATGCGTCATAAAACGCTGGGCGGAAAACTGCTGGCCTTTATCCGCCTCCTGGTTTCCGAGCAGGAGCAATGTACTTATTGTATCGGCATGAATGCAGGTATCCTGATGCAATACGGTGTTCTTCCGGAAATGCTGGAAGGAATCAAAGTTGACCCCGCAACTGCGCCCCTTGAAGAAAACGAGCTGGCCATGCTGCTCTTTGTACTCGATGTTGTGAAGGATTCCAATGCCATCACCCAGGCTGATGTCGAAAAACTCAGGAACCTCGGGTGGCCTGATTCGGACATCCTGGAAGCCGCTTACCACGGTGCATCCGCGGTAGCTTCAGATAAGATTTTCAATGCCTTTAAAATTCCTGCCGACAGGTAGTCTGAACTGGTTTTTTTGTTATCACTGAATCGCCGGGATGAGGACTGTTATTAGAGGGTCCTTCAATCCCGGCGATTCAGTTTATATTCAATTCACCCAGATCTGGCCGGCTTTATTTTCACATGATTTCATCCGATGGAACGAACCTGGTTCCCTGCAGGTCCGACAGAATCATGTTTACCATGCACTTCGCAACGGTTAAGACATTGACCCCGCGGTACCTCTTCAGCGGACCCCCCATCATTGGATTTAACACCTTCATAACCGCAATGGCGATCTTCTCCCCGGCGCGGTGTTCCCTGCGCTCACCGACCAGGAAGGAGGGCCGGAGGATGAAAGTTCCGCCAAAAGGTATTTTCTGTACATCCCGCTCCATTTCACCCTTGGTACGCAGGTAAAAGTTTGAAGATCCCGGACTGGCACCGATAGAGGACACTACTGCAAACCGGCTTATGCCAGCAGAATGGCAACCCAGGGCAAAGGCCACAACATAATCGTGGTCGATAACATACTGTTTTTCTTTGCTGCCTGCCGTTTTAATGGTGGTGCCAAGACAGCAGAAGCCATGATCAGCCTTTAACCCGCTCAACACTGCCGATAGCTGTCCGAAATCGATTACCCGCTGCTCCAGTTTTTCATTCACGATGGCCAGCGGCTTCCTGACCACTGCAATCACTTTCGAATAGGCCTGGTGATCAAGCAGCTGTTTAAGCAATTGTTCGCCTACAAGACCGGAGGCACCTGAAATGATGGCTGTAAAATTTCCTGTTTCTTTGTTCATATTTTCAACTAGTTGATTGTAAAAGGATAAGTGGCGGAAAAGCGTTCCATTCACCTGTTAAAAACTATTCATCCATTAAAAACCTGGCCGCGATTCCGGCCCAGATATAGGACTTGTTCCAGCCGGCCTGTAAATCGTCGGCACTGTAAAACTCCCAGAAAACATGATCCTTCTTAAGGTGATAAATCATATTTGCCAGCACCTTCCCGGATAATGCGGCAGCATCCTTTTTGTAACCGTAATCACGAAGCCCTCGGCAGATGAGATACTCCCATTGCACCCATACAGGTCCGTTCCAATATCCTATCGGGCAATAGTAGTCGCTTGAGGCCGTCAGCGTGGGTACGCCATACGGACGCCAGAACTCAGCTGTATCCTTCATTTTTGCGACCAGGTAGCCGGCTCTTTTTTTATCAGCCACACCGGCCCACAGTGGCAGAAAACCGATGATCTCTTTGATTTTCAGATCACCAGGCAATTTATAACCGAAAGTGTGGTTCGTTTTATCCACATTATAGTAAAACCGGGTTGCATCATCCCAAAGGGTGCTGTTGATTAAGGCAGTTCGGTGTGCCGCGTCATCCGCAAACTGCTTTGATTCTGCCTGAAAACCAAGTATGCCGGCCATTTCCGATAAGGATTTTGCCTCCATGACCAGCATTGAATTAAGATCGGGCCCTTCAAAATTGGCGGCCCAGCCAACTTTGTCCCATACGGCAACCCGGGCATCTCGTACCGATTCCAGCTCTGCATGTGCTCCCCATTCGCACAATCCATCTTTATCGGTGTCCCTGTTTGCGATATAGTATTGATAGAATTTTTTGCCGGAATCATAGGCCTGGCGAAGGAATTGCCTGTTCCCAGTAACCCTGTAGACCTCCAGGTTTTCATAGTTGAACCAGGGTGCCGAACTTGTGGATTGGCCATTGGTTTCGATCGTCTCATCCAGGTAGGGTCCCGACCTGTAATTGATGTAACCGTCAGGGCGCTGCCGGTCCATAAAAATCCGTTGTGAATTCATGGCTCCCTCCGGGTCCATAAAGGTATAAGCCATCATCACCAGGCTTTCGTGGAAAACCTGGCCGCCGTAACCCCATCCCCATTTTGGCTCACGGGAAAAGACATAATAATTGTGTTTGCATTTCCCTTCAGCCGGCATCATGCACTGGCGCATCAGGGAAAAGGCGCTCCAGTAGAGCATTTCCTTGTCACGGCAGTCAAAGTTCAGATTTGGAATGCGGGCATAGGCCAACTCATCATCCTTTACCAGTTGCTCAGGATCAAAACGATCTGGGAGAGCCATTTCTCTCAATTCGTGATTCCAGGCCCTGTTCCTTGCCGGCTCAGGAAGTCCGGCAGCCTGGAGGCCGGAAACAACCCTGAAAGCAGTGCTTGCACCCGGGAGCAGGTTGATGCTGAATGTACTGATAATCCCCTTTATAAAACGGCTGGCCCGCTTTTGCACCGCCATTGAACGGATTATTCCTGAAAATTGATCTGTCTCCTTTTCATTTACTCCCCCGGAGGTACTCTGGACGAAGGACCATCCCGTCAGTGTGTCACAGCCTGTGAGGGTATACCGTCCCGCCAGGGTGTCGGAAAGCGGTATGTTGTGTTCAACCATCCATCCATCCCGCTTCTTAATTAATTTGTATGTATAGCCTGCCGGGTTTTCACAGCGGCTGATATCCTCAAGGCTGTCGGGGGATGGGTAACAGAGATAGGGCAGTGCTGAAAATGATACCGGAAAGTGGCCCTCGTTAACAACCCTGTACTGGAGAATGTTGCAGGTAGAGCTGTACACTGCAAAAAGCACCTCCACACGGATATCCTTAAACGGGTAATAAAAGTATCTGACCAGGTCGCTGTAGGATGTGGTGACCACAGGTTCAGAAAATAATTCGCTTAGCCTGAATACCATCCGGTTTCCCGACCTGAAGGCAATGCCAAAGTTCGGCCCATCCTTTGAAATGAACTCCACACCCATCTCGCCATCATTCCACTGAAACTGGTAACCCTGGTCGTTTTTATAGGCTGACCGTGAGGGTGGTGCCGCATAGGTAGTGAAGAGGGCATCGTTTCTGCCTGCATGCAGATGAGAAAGATACTGGCAGACCGCTGGTATCTGAAAATTTATGAACAGTACAAGAAAAATGAACCTCGGAATGTTCATAATCAGTGCTGGTTGAGAGTTACAGTTACGATCTTCACCTGGTACTTATCTTTCGATTGTTCAAAATCAACGGCAAAACTGAAAATATTGCCCGAATGGCCGATTGAACGGGCATTTTCGGCATTTTCTACAACCTGGCCGGGCGAATAAATTTCAATATTGCCGGTTGTGCCGCTTTTTCCCTCCACCTCTACCTGGTAACGGTTCCCCGAAACCCTCGTTGAAAGAATTCTGAGTCCCTCCGCAGGATCGCCCGGTTTGGGATCTGAAACTGCAGGTAAAACCGAAATTCCGTTTTCAGATTCAACATCCAGGCGGGAGGCTGAATTCAGGTCGAACGATGCGTAAAGGACCACTCCCTGGGATGAATTAAAAGCGGTAAAGGGAAGGGGATGCCCGTCAAGACTTACCTTGTTGATCCTTGTGGCCGGCGGGAAAACGGGCATGAATTCAATCTTCATTGCTTTTCCGTGGTCAAGCGAAAAACTGAAGCTTGACCTGTCTGGCCGGCTGGCAGCTAAGTCATGGTTTCTCAGGTAATGAAAGTCAACTGACCTGGTATCCATCCTTATATTACTGACCGTTAACGAATCCCATTGCGCGGGCAGGCGGGGGGAGAGGGTCATTTTGTTTTCCTGCGCCCTGATATCGAGCCCGAGCATCCCCTCAATGGCAGGCTGGATGATCATGGTTTCTGACCAGCATTGGTGCGCGCAAACGCCCGACGGCTTGTATTCCGAACCATTCAGCACCTCCTCGGCAAATCCCAGTCCCCAGTTCTTATACAAATTGAGGTTGTTCACCAGGTGTGAATAGCCCTGGAGGTAGTTTCCGGTTGCATATTCGGCAAGTGCAGCCCAGCCCGTGAACAGCGGCCATACGCTTCCCAGGTGGTACCCGGTGGGCTTGAACCAGCGGCTGTCATCCCTGATGATTCGTACACCCCAATTCGTGGAGAAGGCATTTCCTTCATATTGTTTAACACATGCCTGAGCTTTTGCCTGGTCGGTCACCCCGAAGTAGATGGGAACTGCCGCCAATACCGTTTGCTCACGTCTGAAGGTCCTGTTCCTGTTCATGCCATAGGCAAAAAACTTCTGCTGGTCACTCCAGAAATCATTGTTGATGATCCTGGTAACCTCCTCGGACTCCCAGGTATATTTGACCGCCCCGTCATCATGCATCGAAGAGCCCATATTTGCAGCTTCGGTGAGGGCAGCTGCCCATGCCCCCGTAGTGTAAAGGGTTGCATGCGAACCGTACAATTCACCGCCTTCAACCCATCCATGGCCTACATTGGTATTTTCAATAAGGTGATCCCGGTCGGTGTCGGTTGAAAAACAAAAAGAGATGGCACGTTTAACATTGGGCCATATTTTCCTGAGAAAGGCAGTATCGTTTGTATGACGGAAATATTTGCCCGCCAGCACGATATAGAGGGGGGTGGCATCTGATGCGTCGTAATGAACAATCCCTGAGGTGCTGGCTTCATGGAAAATTTTCCCGGAAATATCCTGGTATTTGTTAAAAAACTCGAGTTCTGATTTAACCTTAGCGAAATCACCGCAATCAAGCAGGGCAAAACTGCTCCATTCGCCGTCACGTCCAAAGTACCAGCCATAACCCGGCCTTCCGTTCACCTTATGTTCTCCGTCCCAGCCGTGGCTGGTAGTTGAATACCCGGCAACCAAAGCCTTGCCCATTCCCGGCGTATTTACAAAAAAACGGTCAGTTGCCAGCAAAGACCAGCGGTACCCCTTGTTGAAATTGACGTCCGGCGTGGTTATCAGGAGGTTTTTTGTAAGGATTTCGGTTGAATGGCTGAGTGCAGATTTAAAAATTTTTTCCGGGTGATGGATGGCCTCATTGAATTTCGCCCTGCAAATGCCATCCCCTTCATTTGTGGCTGCATAAACAACATCGAGCTGATCGTTCATGGCAAGCTTGTACCCGATCAATCCTGCCGCCTGGAACTTGTCAGTTGTATTTCCTTTAAAGGCTTTCCCCTCTTTTTGGTATTGAAACCCTTCAAACTGCCCTTCAAGATGAAAAACAGGTTTCCTGGTCCCGCCGATCATCACATTCAGATCGCCGGAAGCATCCTTTGCCGTAAATGCATCCTGGTCGGGATCCCATAAGCAGCAAACCGAGCCAGTTGTCTTTTCAGAGTATGGCCACATCCTGCGCAGGTTTGTCCTGAACCTGATGACCAGCTCGGCGGGGTAAACGCCTCCGTACTCGTAATGGATCACCCCGGCGGGTTCCAGGGGATCGTTGACGATCACCTCCTTCAGGTAGGCTCTCGAAAATTTGTACTGGCGCGAGAAAAATGCCGGGTTTACCTCAATTTCGGGTCGTTCATCATTTAACCAGTATATCGTATCCCTGTAGTCGAACCTGATCCCGACCTCATAATCCCTGAAGGCCATGAATGGATGGGACCAGACCTCCTCAATGCCACCTTTTTCGGAACCCATTGTGAGAAGGCGTTCACCGGCAACATCCCAGAAATTATCCGATCCAAAACGGTTCATCATGGAGAGACTGTCGGCAGGAATGCGCCATTTCACAGAGGGCTCAACAGCAACCAGCATTTGATCGGTCGGTGTGCGTTCCCTGCAGGGGAGCACGGTGTTGGGGCTGTAATCCCAGTAAAACCGGGGCTGATCACCAAACCAGCA
>JBAXFZ010000032.1:0-18119 GCA_037139685.1 Bacteroidota bacterium | reverse complement strand
CTGCCGGAGAACGTTTATCAGGCCCGAAGCCTGCCCCATCTTTTCTTTCGGGATGCCAATGGTAGCCAGTGCCGTAAGCGGGCTGAACATCAGCCCCATGGAGAGTCCCCGAAGGTACAGGGTGACCATGATGAAGGAATGTTCGGTCAGGAACGAGAGCATGCTGTTGAGATAAAAGCTGAGGGATAGCAGGAGTGCCCCGATGATTATGGGGATCTTGGGATTCATTTTACCGGAAAAGAAGCCGGTAGCCGGTGCAATGATCCCCTGCATGATCCCGACAGGCAGAAATACGGAACCGGCCTGGATGGCGGTATATCCGAGCGAGTTCTGAAGATAGAGCGGGAGCAGGAAGGTGCTTCCGAACATCCCGATACCGAAAATGAAAATGACCAGGTTGCTTACTGCAAAATTGAACCCGCGGAATAAGCTCAGGTCGATCAGCGGCTCTTTTATTGTCAGTTCCGTGATTAGAAACAATGCCAGGGAGATGATTGCAATACCGAAACAGGCCAGGATAACCGGGGAGTTCCATCCCCCTGAGTTGTTGGAGGCATTTCCCTCCGTAAGCGCATAAAGCAGTACGGGAAGGAAAATACTAACGGAGATGAATCCCACCGGGTCAAACGATCGTTTCCGGGGACTCCGGTATTCCTTCTGGATAATAGCTGTAGCAAGCATCCCGGCCACCCCGATCGGCAGGTTTACATCGAAGATTAGCGGCCAGCTGAAGTTGTCGACCAGGTATCCCCCGATGAGCGGGCCGAATGAGACGGAGGCAGCCGAAGCGATCGACCAGAATCCAAGTGCCAGGGTTCGCTGTTCAGGGGGAAATTCCCTTGTGATGATGGCCATTCCGACTGGCATCAGCGCACCGGCGCCCAGTCCCTGGATTACACGTGACATGATCAGCATATCCCCTGACGAGGAATAGCCGCACAGGAATGACCCCAGTGTGAAAAGGAAAAGCCCGAAAAAATAGATGCGTTTGTAACCGAACCTGTCGGCCATCCACCCCGAGGTGGGCAGCATGACGGCCAGGGCCAGCATGTAGGCGGTAAGCACCCATTCGATTTTATCGATCCCCACGCCAAACGAAGCCATGATTTTCGGCAGCCCCACGTTCACAATTGTCGCGTCAAGCACGGCCATAAAGGTGCCGATCATCACGTTTGCAAGCAGCCACCATTTGTACGAGGGGCTTTGTGCATCAAACGTTGCATTCTGTGCCCTGATGAAACTTCTGAACCCGTGTAACGGTTTTATTCGCAGCATGGTCATTTAAAGATTTTAACCACAACCGACATCCCGCAAACAAGGCGCTTCATAATACCGGGATCGGGGCCTTCGCAGCGTTCGATGGATATCTTCACCGGGATCCGCTGCGTTACCTTTGTGAAATTCCCGGAGGCATTGTTGGGGGGTATGAGCGAAAATTGTGCAGCGGTGTTGGTCCCTATATTGAACACCCTTCCGAAAAACTTTATTCCCGGGAAGGCATCCACGGTGAATTCAGCCTGCTGTCTGTTACGGATCCCGCCTACTTTAGTCTCTTCATAGAATGCTGTGAGCCAAAGCAATGAATCGATCGTGACCGTGAAAACCGACTGGCCCGGCTGGACGATGTCGCCCGGCAGCAACCAGCGCTTGGCAATCCGCCCGCCGGCCGGAGAAAAGATCCGCGTGTTTCTCAGCGAAGTTTCGATTGTGCCTATCTGGGCCGCTGCCGTTTTTATGGTGAGCGATGCACTTTCAACCTGGGACTTCCCGACGGCAAGCTGGGCCCTTGAGGCATCAAGCTGCGCAACGGCTGCCTGGTAGCTTTTGCTGATGTGATCAAACTGCTCCTTTGCAATCACCTTCCCTTCAAACTGAATGGTTGCCCTGTCAAGGTCCTCTTTTGCTTTTTCAACACTGATTTCCATCACCCTGGTGCTTTTCTGATCCAGCTCGAATTTTGCCGTGGCCTGGGTGACCGAGGCCACCGCCTGCTCGCGTGCGGCGAGGGACTGGATGCGCTGGGAAACAAGGTCACTGCTGTCAAGCTCAACCAGCAACTGCCCTGGTTTTACCGTGTCGCCCTCCGATGCATGAATACTGATGATCCTGCCGATGATCTTTGAGCTGACCGAGACCCTGTCGGCATCAATGTAAGCGTCATCGGTCGAAAAGTACCTGGTATATTGCCTGTAGTAATACCAGCCGACGGCCATAACAGCTATAACAACCAATGCCAGCAGGATGTAGGCGCGGATCTTCCTTCCTTTCGATGAGGCCGGATTTGTTTGTTCTTCCATCTGATGAATTTATTTTTTTGGATTAATTTGATTGTGGTTTTTCACACTCCTGATGAATAAGGCAATGAAATCCTGCTGTTTTTTGAGCATATTGTCATAATCTTCACCTGTAAGTTCCACCATCGGCTTTTGGCGTACCACCACCAGGCGAAGGCCGTGAAGAATCTCAAGAAACATCCGGGCGGTCTGCTCCGGGTTTTCGATATCGAAAACACCCGATAGGACACCCTGCTTTAAAATCCCGGTGACCTGCTGTTCCTCATGTTTGCGGAACTTATCGATCATCGTGCGGTAATGCGGACGCAATTCATTCCGGTCTGAGAAACGGAATTTTGTGAGGTTCAGAAAGGTGGTAAAATAACCGTGCCTCCATTTCACGAATTCGGAGATGATTGTTTCCGGGTCGTAATACTCCTTCAGCCTGCTGTTCATCAAACTGAAAAATTCATCCTGTTCTTTATCCAGGACTGCACACCAGAGACTCTCCTTGTCAGGGAAATAATAATAAAGTGAAGCTTTTGATAAATTCAGATCGGCCGCGATCTCAGACATTGTGGTCTTTTCAAAGCCATACAGGCCCAGCCTCTTTTGTGCCGCCGACAAAATTGCATCCTGCTTTTTGGCATTCCCCGAATTGTGAATGATAGCAACCATCGCCGTATACTAACCTTTTGACTATTTTGTTTGAAGGGTCAAAGGTACGACATAACCTGTTCCTGGAAAACTTTGAATAAAATATTTACCTGTCAGTTCAGGGAAGGGGATTCTGGTTGCCGCAATAGGCGCGTAACAGGTCAACAGCATTTTCGCTGCCCAGCCCGGCGGCTGTTCTCCAGTCATTACAGGCGTTATCAAGGTCATTTATCCGGTGGAACAGCATTCCCCGGTTCAGGTATGCTTCAGGGTAACGGTTGTTGATCTTAATGCAAAGGTTGAAATCCTTTTCCGCTGCGGAAAAATCATTTAACTGGTATTTGATGACACCTCTTTCGTTATAGCCCTGGAAGTAATCGGGGGAGAGGTTCAATGCAATGTCCCATTCTTTGAGGGCCTCTGTCCTGAGCCCGACCTGGTTGCTCATAACGGCAATATTTTTGTGGGCTATGAACAAACCGGGAGAAAACTTTGCCCCTGTTTTGCAGTCATTAAGGGCCCCGAGGGTGTCTCCCGTAAATTCTTTACAGATGCCGCGATTTACAAATGCCTTGGCATAATCCGGCTTGATTTTCACAGCATGGTCAAAGTCATCCAAAGCCCCCTGGTAGTCTTTTTCATGCAGGATATTGATCTCACCCCTGTTGTACCAGGCAACCGCTGAATTCGGGTTGGTTTCAAAGACCCGGTTGTAAAATGTTACCGGGTTTTCATAATTACTTGAATAGACATGGGCATAGATACCGAAGGCGATACCCGCCAGGAAAATGTAAAAGTAGAGAAACTGCCTGTGTTTAAGGTTTTTAACCTGCAGGAGCATAAAATAGAGGATGATCACAATTCCAGCCATTGGCAGGTAAAACCGGTGTTCCATATAGGAATAGGCGCTGTTTCCAAGTGGATGGGCATACAGCATCCCGGGGATGGTGAACAGGAGAAACCACACAAAACCAAAGACTATCCACCGGATTGGCACGGCCAGGTATTTAATGGCCGCAACAGCCAAAATCCCGATCATTACTAGGCCCGCGACGGTGTGAAATAAGCTGTAGGCCGGCATGGGTGAAAGATGGAAGGGGAAGAAGAATTTCGAAACGGATTCGGGGATCATGCGCAGGTTGCTCATAAGCGGGAGAATACCGAAAATGGATGAAGGAACCGGCGAAGTCACCACCCGGCTGCGCATGAACAGGAACAGGCCAATGACCAGGAAGTTTAAAAACAAGGTTAAAATCAAACCCGCCATGGAGACTTTCCGCTCTTTTTCAATGCTGAAACTGTAGAGAAAGAACAAAACCGGGAAAAGGATGGCTGTCTCCTTCGAAAACAGGGCTGCCGCCAGGCTGATAAGATGAATGGCCAGGAATACATAATTTTTGCTTCGCACAAACCTGATGAAAAAGATGAATGAAAGAATGCCGAACATCCCGGTCAGGAGATCCCCGCGTGAAGGGACCCAGGCGATGGCATGAACAAAGGCGGGACTTGCCGCATAAAAGAGGGCCAGCACCAGGGCGCCTTTTTTTTCATTTCCCAGCAGGGTCAGCAGGTGAAAAATGAGGGAGCAGGTAATCCCATGGATCAGCATATTGGTCAGGTAGTATCCCCACGCATCCGTACCGCTCAGGTGTGCATCGACCATGAATGAAATGTTCTGCATGGGCCGGTAAAATGTACAATTCTTGGCAGAAAAGAAGGCATCAGTGGAAAAGACCTTTTTCAGGTTGGCAAAATCCTTCAGAAACGGCATGTTGACAAGCAGGATGTCGGGTTCATCCAGTTTTCCTAAAAAAAAGGAGAGAATCTGCCCGTAGATCAGGAAAATAAAGAGGAAGATAAGGAGGTAAACATAGGGCGATGCTGTCAGGTAATCCCAGATCGATTTATTTTCAGGGGTAATAACTGATTTTTTCCGTCTGGTTAGTGGCTGGATATTGCTCTTCATGGAATGTGTTGTGTTTATTTGCCTTTCAGGTGCCGGTTATTTGTGGCGGATCATTCATATACCCATCCCATACGGCTGCTTCTCACAGGCACATCGCTACGCGACAGGATAGTACTTTAAAGCAGAAGGCAAATATACGTATGTTTGTATTGTCAAAGAAAAATTCAAGTCTCAAATAAAAAAACCAAATCCATGGAGATCGAAATCTGGAGCGACGTTATGTGCCCCTTCTGTTATATCGGCAAACGAAAATTCGAAAAAGCCCTGGCGCAGTTTCCTTTCCGCGACCAGCTCGAGCTGACATGGAAAAGCTTTCAGCTTGCCCCTGACATGAAAACCGACCCCGCTAAAAATATCAACCAGTATCTCGCAGTGCATAAGGGTATCAGTATTGAAGAGGCCGCAGAGATGAATGATTATGTAACTGAAATGGCCTCCGGTGTTGGTTTGAAATATGATTTTGACAAAGCGGTAGTGGCCAATTCCTTTAACGCTCATCGTTTCAGCCATTTCGCAAAGCAGGCGGGCAAGCAGGACGAAGCCGAGGAGCTGCTTTTCCGGGCCTATTTTACCGAGGGGAAAAACATCGACGACTATCCCACGCTGGTTCAGCTGGGAACGGAGCTCGGGTTGAATGCAGAAGCCCTGAAAGCAGCCCTGGAATCGGGCATGTATGCGGATGAGGTGAGAACCGATATTTATGAGGCCAGGCAGGTGGGAGTTGGCGGTGTACCCTACTTCTTGTTCGACGGCAAACTTGCCGTGCAAGGGGCCCGGGACAGCCAGGTTTTTGCCGAAGCGCTTGAAAAATCTTTTGCAGCATGGAAAACCGGGCAAACCGGGCAGCAAAACGGTGTTCCCCAGGGGCCCTCCTGTGCACCCGGGGGTGTGTGTGAATAGTTTATTTTATTTCTTTGACGACCAGGTAATCCTCCACGTTTTTCCTCCACGATCTGTAGCCGGGCTTTGCACGGCCAACGCGTACTGCCATCTGGATCTTTTCCTCCCCCCTTGTCTCTGACAACTGGTCAAACTCCTTCTGAAGCACGGCCATTTCGGGATGTTCCCGGATCACCCGGTTGTACGGATGGGTGGCAAGTCCCGGTTTTGCTATGCCGACATTGTACCTTGCATAATCTTTGCCGGCAAGGACCCGGTCAGGACCCTGAAATTTTTTTCGCTGTGCCAGGTGGCGCTGTCCCCGTTGTGAAACAAAATTTTTCCGAACCATAAACAGCCTCATTCTTATTGGTAAATTTACATGGCTGAAAGGCGCATAACAATGGCCGGGTACCGCTGTGCCAAATGCAGCACCTTTAGCCAATAAAACCTGGTTTAAAACAAGATCAAAATCAAAACACTAAAACAACGATTATGGCAACACTTACACAGGAGATGAAAGAGATGATTGCATCGCAGCAATGCTTTATTGGAACTGTAAATGCTGACGGGACACCCAATGTGGCACCGAAAAGATCGACCCGTGTACTGACTGACGAGGCGCTGATCTTTACAGAAGGAACCGGAGGTGCAACCTATGCCAATCTCAAAAGAGGTTCGAAGGTTTCGGTTGCCGTGGTAAACCGTGAAATTTTAAACGGGTACCGGTTTGTCGGAAGTGTCGACCTGCAGGAGGAGGGAGAGTTGTATGATATGGCTGCCGCCATGTCGGAGAAAATGGGAATGCGCAGGCCAATTGCGGTTGCCGTCATCCATATCGATGAGATACATTCTTTAAAACCCGGTCCCACCGCGGGAAAAAAAATCGGCTGACCCAATTAAAACAAGGTTATGCGAATCCTCCTGATTTCAGTAATCGTTATGGTCTGCCTGTGCGCAAACGGCCAGCAGTGGAAACCAGCCGGTGAAAAATTAAAAACTCCGTGGACGGAAAAGGTTGACCCTGCAAACCCGCTGCCCGAATATCCAAGGCCACAGCTGGTACGCGATCAATGGCAAAACCTGAACGGGCTGTGGGAATACTCAATCCTGCCGAAGGGAAGCCCGGTGCCGGAAGGTTTTGAGGGGCAGATTCTCGTCCCCTTTCCTGTTGAATCGAGCCTTTCGGGTGTTCAAATGTCGAGATCGAGGTGAACGGTATGATGACCTACGACCGGAAGGTTGTGAAAATGGACCGGGAGAAAATCAGCAGGGTGAACCGCGAGATTTGCCACTCACTCGATAGGCCATAAGGGCTGGCAGCCGGCCTCTTCCTGATAATATTTTCACAGCAGGGGCTTTTTGCCGCCTGAAAAATAGTATTATAAGCTATCTTTGTGGTATTCTGCAACTACACCGCTGCCATGAAGACCTTTTCTGCAACTTCAGGATATTGTATCCTGACCCTCCTTTTATCCCTTACATTCTGGAGTTTTCCTTTTTCAGGACACGTCCAGAATTTTCCCCCGATGACGATTGTCATTCACGACTCCGCCGCCACACAGGGTTATTACTTCATGAGTCCCTACACCAACAGTCCTCCCTTCAGCTATGACCGTCCTCACCTGATCCTTGACCGGTACGGACGAGTCATCTATTACAGGATTTTCCAGGGGGGATCAAATATCAACCCGACCATCGATTTTAAACTCCAGCCGGATGGCCGGATGAGTTTTTTCTCGACCGACAGCAGCAAATGCTACCTGATGGACAGTACATTTACCGTCGTCGATTCGTTGGGCTGCGCCAATGGTTTCGAGATGGATCAGCATGATTTCCAGGTTTTGCCAAACCATCATTACCTGTTGTTCGGACGGGAAACCCGGATCATGAATCTTACCTCGTATCACTGGTTTGGGCCGAATCATACGACACCGGGCGGTGCAAATGCCCAGGTGATAGGCGTGGTGATCCAGGAATTTGACGAGAACAAGGTACTTGTGTGGGAGTGGAGGGCACATGACCATTTTCAATTCGGAGATGTAAGCCAGGTGTGGCTTTCAAACCCGAACAAGGTTGACTGGACGCATGCCAATGCCGTGGAACTGGATCATGACGGCAATGTGCTCCTGTCGTGCAGGCACTTCAATGAAATCACCAAGATCAACCATGCCACCGGGGCCATTATCTGGAGATTGGGGGGCAAGCAGAACCAGTTTACATTCCCCAACGATCCCACCGGGTTTACCGGGCAGCATGATATCAGGAGGTGCAGCGACACCTCGGTATCCTTCTTCGACAACGGGCAATACACCAATCCTCCTGTAGCCCGGGGCGTGGAATATGCACTCGATGAAACCAATAAAATTGCGACGCTCGTCTGGGAGTACATATACGACAGTTCGATGTACAGCAATGCCTGCGGAAATCACCAGCACATCGCCAACGGGAACCACCTGGTGGATTTTGGGTTTCATACCGGCACCAATCCCTGGATGGTGGTTGTAAAGCCCGATAAGTCGAAGATCCTTGAGATCTCTTATCCCGGGGGGTATATCAGCTACCGTGCTTTCAACTACATCACCCTGCCCTGGCAGTTGAACCGGCCGGCAGTCAATTGCCGGAAATCCGGCGCAAATTACTACCTGGAAGCGGAACCCGGGCACCCGGCATACAAGTGGTCAACAGGGGCGACAACCTCCTCCATTCAAATCACCGCCCCCGGTGAGTACTGGGTATTTGTGCCTTACGGAACAGGAAACATCTGCTCGGAATATGTCTCCATAACCGACCTTGCCGGCCAGTGCCAGAATGTGGATGTTCCTCCTGCAATTGTTCCTGCAGAAACAGGTCTTGAAATGATCCCGAACCCGGCGACGGAAAAAACGGAGATTGTTTTCAAACTTCCCGTCAATTCAACAGTGACAATTTCATTATTTTCATTGCTGGGTGAGGAAGTTATGAAGCCTGCCCGTGGTGTGTACCCGGCAGGGATCCATGAAATTGCAATGGATGTATCCTCACTCGAACGGGGTATCTACTTTCTTTCCATGGTTACCGGGAGCAACAGGATTGTCAAAAAGCTGATCGTCAGGTAATTAAAATTACCAGGCCAGGTGCCGTGCATCTTCCGGCTGCCTTCAGTCAACCGTTTTCCCGGGCTGGCCGGGAAAGTACCTGTATTTCAGTATTTCAGCAATATCCCGAGAGCCGTGTTTGTAGGGGCCATCTGTGTGGTGATGACCAAAGTCCCTTTTTTATCATCAGCATAATATCGCCAGCCCGCCGCGATGGAATTGAAACGATCCTGTTCATTATAATGCTTCAGCTTTTTTCCGGCCACGGTAACCTGCCCGGGAATGGCATGGGTATGAACCCGGATGATGTATGCCCTGTTCAGCAATCTCCCTTCAAAATCACCCTTTGCCGGTTCAACCGTGATCCCGGTGACCCGGTCCCCTGCATCGGAAAAGGCATTGAAGGTTGTCAGGCTGTACCTGCCTTTCCGGTATTCCCGGTTTGATCCTTCATCTTCAAACATCTCAAAACCGGCGCCGCGCCCGGGGTACACATCCAGCGTCAGCGTATCGGCCGGCCGTTCGCTGTCATAGTTCATTTGCGGGTACATCGGGATCACCGAACCTGCCCTTACAAATAGCGGCAGTTTATCCAGCGGTGCTGGGTAGGCGTTTAAGGTCGTTTGTCCTTCATATACGGTTCCATCCCAGTAGTCGAACCATTTTCCTTCGGGAAGGTATATGCTGTCGCGTTTATCTTCATCACGGTAAACCGGGGCCACCAGCAGGCTTTTTCCCAGCATGAATTCGTATTGCGTGGCGGTTCCGCGGGTCACCGGGTCGCCCGGGTACTCGAGAACGAGCGCCCGCACTGCCGGAACGCCTGTCTCGGACGCTTCATGGCAGAGGGTGTACATGTAAGGTGTCAAACGAAGTTTCAGCTGCAGGTATTTGCGGCAGACGGAAGTGTATGGCTCGCCGTAAACGTATGGCTGCTTGTCCGTTGGCGCCCAGCCCGACATCGACATCAGCACGGGGGTGAAGCATTTCCACTGCAGGTCTCGGGTAAAGGTCTTGTCGCTGCCTGAAAAGATGCCGTCGATATCGCCTGTGGCGCAGTTCAGCCCCGAAAGCCCGGACCCTGTCACGGTGGGGATATGCCAGCGGATATAATCCCAGGAACCCTTCTGGTCGCCCGTCCAGACAACCGAATTGCGCTGTGTGCCCGCCCAGCCGCAAACCGACCACACGAAGCCACGGGCATCGCTGTTTTGTTCGATTCCATCATAGGCAGCCCGGCATCCGTCGATGGCAAATTTATAGCCTTCGCCGATCCATGCCACATCCAGTTTGCATAACCGGCTGCCAAACTGTCCTACCTCACGGGCGATCTTTTCAACGCCGTGCTCGGTCCACAAGCCGGTGTGGAAGCCTCGTTTGCGCAATTCCGGCACCACCGAATCCAGCCTGGTGTAGCCGCAGCCATAGCCGTCGTTGGGAAGGATCCATCCCCGGGGCATGTCGTGGGCAATGTACTGGTCGGCGATCAGTGGAATGACATCGGGGGTGGTACCGGCATAACCGGATGTGTTCTTTCCCTTGCTGTTGCCACGGTTGTAGCAGTTTGCATCGCCCATACCCAGGGCCCAGCGCGGAGGCAGGAAGGGTTTCCCGGTAAGGCCGGTGTACCCGTTCAGCACCTCCTTCAGTGATTCGCCGGCAAAATAGTAGCAGTCGAAACGGGCTTCGGAATGACGAAGCTGCAGGGTGTCGCTGAATGAATACTCACCGGGGGCGTAAGTGTTCCTCAAAGCCCCGTAGCCGTTGGTGCTCATGTAAAACGGGGCCGGGTTGGGTGCCCCGCCATCCTCCCAGTTCCAGTCGATGGTCAGCCTGATCGTCTTGTCCCTGTGCGAAAACCGGCCATTCTGCATCCCTCCCCCATAAAAGTATTCGTCTTCGCCACGGCGCAGGTACTGCACGGTCTCTTTCCCGTAGGTCATTCCTTTCGCCTCCTCCCAAACCAGGGTGGTGTTGCCGGGCTTGTACATGGCAAAGCGCAATGGGTCCCGGTAAGCCCTGAGAGCCATTTTCGTGGTCGACATCAGGTAATAGCCTGCGGTTTCTGAAAATTTAACATCAACGGCGCCTGCCGGGGAGCTGATCACAATATCACTGCCTGCCGGGTTTGTCATCACCCCGTCATAGGCCATCTGAATGCGGAAGATATCCTCCCTGCAGAAATCAACCTGCACCCTGGCGTGGTTGCAGTCGAAGATGAAGCTTCTTCCGGTATGATTGAATCCGGTTACCGGTCCCATCTGGTAGGCTTTTGAATAGAGCTCCAGGGCAAGGGTGTCGTTGTCACGGCGGGTGTCTCCCGCGAGTGCCGTGTAAAACCGGATCCTGTGGATGCCATAGTCGGTGAGATCGGCCGGCGGAAAAGCAACAACAACAGTATCGATGATTCCCAGCACATGTTTATCGCTCAGGGGAACGATAACCCTTACAGGTTCACGGTTATCGATTTTCAGCCAGCAGTCAAACGGTTTTGCAAGGGCGGTTGATCCCAGGTTAACAACATTGAACCTGAAGATGTCGGTCGCCGAAAATGAGTTGCCCGACAGCTGGTGCGAAACCAGGGCCGAAGCCGAGAGGTCTGCATCCAGCGCCTCTGAAAGTTCCAGGTCATCAACCATCCAGTACCAGGCATAGATTCCCCGCCAGTAAAACCGCAGAAAGACTGTTTTCTGAAGGGCAGCCGCCTGGGTGAGGTTGAGTTCGACCGTCATGGGATTGGGACAATCACCCTCGGATCCGATGCCCCGGCGGACATCATACTCGCGCCAGTCGGTCCCGTTGTTTGAAACCCCCACATAAAGGCCGCAATCCCTGCCAACCTTCCCCCAGTCGTTCCAAAGGAAGTTCTGCTTGAATCTCAGAACAACCGAATTCTTGCCGGAGCAATCGATGGATGAGGTCGTGAAAAAGGCATCCGGCCATATGCCCCTCTTTTCCCACCTGCGGTAATATTTATCAACCTTTACTCCCGGGGCAAACTGCATATGAAACCCGCCGCTGGCTGAGGCAATTGGGGGCGCCTGCTGGTCGTGGCCATAGGAACCCGGGAAGGGCTGGTTGGTGCATTCCCACGTGATGCTGCTGTCGTTTGCAGCCCTGCTGGTCCATCCTTCGGGCATTCTCCCCTGTGAAAAATCCTCCCTCCAGAATATCTTGCCGTCAAACGGATTCTTTTCCTGCGCCTGTGTTTGGCTTGCCAGTGTGGCCATGGCGAGTACCAGGTACAGCCGATATATATTTTTCATGTTTTCCTTGATTCGTTAATTAGCCTGATTTTCCCGGTAAAGAGTCGTTGGCCTATTCTACGGTTATAATATCCCTCAGCCTGGTATCCCTGGAAGATGATCCTATCATGATCCTGAAATCGCCGGGTTCAACAACCCATTCCATCCGGTTATTCAGCATCTTCAACATGGCGGGGGTAAGGGCGAAGGAGACCTCCTTTTCCTCCCCTGCCAGCAGGCGGATGCGTTGAAATCCCTTTAACTCCCTGACCGGCCGTGCCACAGAGGCCAGGATATCACGGATATACAGCTGAACTACTTCATCTCCATCAAAACGCCCGCTGTTTCTTACTTTGCAATGAACAACCGTTGACTCGCCTTTTGGGAATCGCTTCCTGTCAAAGGAGATATCCCGGTATTCGAAAGTGGTATAGCTGAGACCGAACCCAAAGGGGAAAAGAGGCTGGCCCGTCAAATCACCGTAATCATCATTCCGGCCGGTGGGCTTGTGGTTATATACAAGCGGCAGCTGACCTTCGGTCAGGGGAAACGTCACCGGGAGCCGTCCTGCCGGGTTGTAGTCGCCGAAAAGCACGCCGGCAACGGCGTTCCCGCCCTCTTCGCCGGGATACCACACATCGACAATCGCGTCGACATGGTTCATCCATTCCGACATGGTGATGGCGCTGCCTCCCACCAGCACCACGATGACAGGTTTTCCTGTTGCGGCAACACGGTTGATCATCTCCTCCTGGTATCCCGGCAGGTTAAGACTGGCCCGGTCGAGACCCTCGCCTTCGTTGATCCCGGCTACAACTATGGCCGCATCCGAACTGCCTGCCAATGCTGCAGCCTCCTCTATTTTCGTTTCCCGGTCATGGCTTACACCTGCATCCCAAACAAGCTTCAGCCAGGCACTCCCCGACGACTCGGAGAATTCAATCCTAAGGGCATACTCGCGGTCCTTCATAAAATCGTAATCAACCAGTTTTGCTGTAAAGGACTGGTTTTTCCGGTTGTCGATAAGCAGTTTCCCATCCAGGAAAAGGCGATAGCCGTCGTTGCCCTCAAGGCCTATTTTGAACCTTCCCGTTGCCGGGGCCTTCAGCATGCCTGACCATCTTGCCGAGAAAAAATCAAAATTGATTTTGGGATCGGGGGAATATAGGGTCCAGCGGAAATTCACCTCTTTGTCAATCCTGGTTATCACGGGATTCCCGTCCATCAGTATGTTATTGAAATATTCACCTTCGAGCCCGGGTTCCTTCCTCCCGCTTTGGGTGCAGGTTAGTGCTGAAGCCGGAACGGTGACCCATTCAGGTGAATTACGGCCGCAGCCAGGTGTGTAGCTTACTTCGCATCCCTCACCCAGTTTCTTTCTGATCCCCTCGAGGATGGTTACCTTGTCGTTTCCAGGGCCGCTGTAGCCGCCCAGCCGGGCCTCCACCGCGTCGGTGCCGATCACGGCCAGCCTATGCAGGGATTTTCGCAAGGGCAATGCCTGGTGATCGTTTTTTAAAAGCACGATGGATTTAAGGGCCGCCTCCCCGGCCAGCTGCCGGTGCAGGGGACTCCAGGCGGCTGTGTCATTTTCGGAGGTATAGGGATTATCAAAAAGGCCAAGCTGGAATTTCACCCTGAGTACCCTTGCCACGGCTTCATCGATGGTTTTCATGCTGATCCGGCCATCAAGGAAGGGCGGAATGAAGAGTTTGTAGTGGTCGAATTCGGTCTGCAGGATGACATCCAGCCCGTTGTTTATGGCTTTTGCGGCAGCATCGGGATAATCTGCCGCAGTATAATGAAGCACATTGGCCCCGCCTACGGCACATGCATCGGAGATGGTGAACCCTTTGAATTTCATCTGCTGCTTGAGCTTTGTATTCAGCAGCCAGTCATTGGCGGTGCAAGGGCTTCCGTTCAGCGAATTGTAGGAGGTCATGACCGAGCGTGAGCCACCCTCGTTAAAACAGGCGCTGAAGGGGGGCAGGTATAGCTCTTCCAGCTGCCGTTCGCTGATCTCCACCGGGTAACTGTCGCGCCCCCCGTCGCCAAGGTTGGCTATGAAGTGTTTCGGGGTTGTTACAATGCCTCTCTTTTCAAAGGCCGAAGCGAACGAAACACCCATGCAGGAGGAGAGAAAGGGATCTTCGCCGTATGTCTCCTCGGTTCTTCCCCAGCGAACATCAGCGGCGATGTTTACAACGGGAGAGAGGATCTGCCGGATGCCGCTGCTTCTGGTCTCTGCGGCAATGGCGGCGGCCACCCTGCCCACAAGCGAGGTATCCCACGTGGCGGCAAGGGCGATGGCCTGCGGAAACGCGG
Organism: Bacteroidota bacterium; assembly: GCA_037139685.1. Lineage (GTDB taxonomy): Bacteria > Bacteroidota > Bacteroidia > Bacteroidales > FEN-979 > CAIVAT01. Next base: position 3,697 of record JBAXFZ010000032.1, on the reverse strand, counting down.
TGGCCCCGGGTGCAATGAGCCCGTGAAGGGCCTCCTCGAACGGGATGATTGGAATCCCAAGCCTGGTCTGTTCCGCAAAATATTTCTGGATGTCATTGATCTTACGGGCGGTTTCAGTTCCCGCCCGGGCCGGGCTGTGGGCTGCGATCTGTCCGGCGGCATCATGATTCCCCGGTTCACTGAGCTGGAGTCCGAAAATGCCGTTTTTGTATTTCTCCCGGTTTTCATCCAGGTTCCCGGGTATCATGAACAACTGCCAGAATTTTTCCTCCGGTGTCATCCGTGCCAATAAATCCCTAACCCTGGCCTCAACAGGCAATGCCTGGTTTTTATAGGCGGGGATATTTTGCGGGAGAGCCCGGCAAACCACCAGGAATAACAGGGCAATGACCGGTATTGCTTTCAATTTGCTCATGCTGAAAACCTCCCTTGTTTGAATAATCAAAAATAGAGTTTTTAACCATTCATAAACCGGTTTGAAAATCCCGCTTCTTCAATCTGCGCAAACAGTGGTGAAAACCAGGTGTTATAATCATACATTTGCATCCCGAAACACAAATTCAACCTGGACATACACCTTCCTTCATGAAATATCTCCTGTTCCCCCTCCTGTTTTTCTTTGTTTCCCAGAATATTTTACTTGCACAGGAAGGGGGAGGAGCGACGACCGGAAACCCGGGCGATGACCCTGAAAGTGTGCAATGCGGGGGAGTAGAGCGGTGGGCCGTGAAGGTACTGACAGATGCCGCGGCCGCCCAGGTCAATTATATTCCCAGGCACACCACGATGGATTCATTGATCCATATTTCCACCACCCCCAGCACAACGGCCCCGAGGATGGCAGGAATCGAATTCCAGGCGTATGATCTCACCTGCAGGATCACCATCAAAAAGAACGAGGACGATAACGATTATCATCTTGTTATGGCCGACGGCGGCGAAACCATGGTTGGTGAGGTCCCCGACCCGGTTTGTGCAGTGGCGGCTACATCGGCACATGTTAACGAGTTTATTGCAGCCCGCAACTGGGTGAACCTGCATATAGGAACGGGAGCCGTGCCAAATGTGAATATCCCGGCAGTCGAGATCACGGGGGTTGCCTTTGTGGATGTACCACACGGGCAAACAGGCTCGGCACCCAACCAGATGGAATTTCACCCGATCCTCAGCATCCAGTTTGCCGTAAGTGCCGGGCTGAACGATACCCCGGCATACAGGGTAACCGTGAACCCCGCTGTTTTTTCCGGGTCAGCCCGGTTTCACATCATCTCCGGTCGTGAAATGTTTGGCAATTGCAGGCTTGAAATCTATTCCATGGCAGGGACCAGGGTAAATGACCTGGATATCCCGGCTGAAAGCAGGAGAGAGATCGACTACACCTACAACAGGAACGGCCTGCCTGCAGGGACTTATATCTACAGGATCCTCAATATGGGATCCATCCTGTATGAAGGAAAAATCATCATGGTTGATGACGGGAAGTAACAATGGCTTTCTCGTGAGGGCATCGCGGCTTGCATCATCAACCTGTTTGCCTCCAGCACTTCCGTTTACTTTCTCAATCCCTGTTCCTTTAGTTTCAACAGGTTTTCCACCTTAACGGCGAGTTTATCCTGGTGATTCCTGGAGGTGATTATCTGGAGCTGCTGCAGGATGGCCAGTTCTGATTCTGTGTCATTCTGGAAAGCAGGCATGTCCGACTCCTTAAAGGAACGGTAATAATCGAGATTCTGGCAACTTATCTGCGACATTCTTTCTGCAAGCTGGTTTGCCTTCTCCGTTGCTCCAGTTTTGTAATAGAGCTCTACGTATGAAAGGATTGTCTGGTCATAGGGAAATTTGCTGTCAGGAAAGTTTTTGAAAAACTGATCCATCAGGATATTGGCCTCCTTCAAATGGCCATGGTCAACCAGGGCCTGGGCTGTACGGGCGACTTCCATTTTCACCCTGTAAGTGTTATTGCGGCTTTCCGGGTCAATGTAAACACGCGGATCGCTAAGGTTCCCCCATTTGCATTTATCCATGAATATATGGAAGCTTCCCAGGGCATCTACTCCGCCCATCCCCGGGATATAACTGGCTGTATCGGCCCGCACCGGCATGAATTTATAGACCCATCCCTCGAGGTGGCAGAAACGGTCGATATCGAAACAATGGCTGACGCTTGACGGGGCTGCAAAATATACAGGCCGTTTCCACTGGTTGGTGGCGATGAAATCAAGCATCATCAGGTCGTTCTTGGTCAGGTAGTTCGACTTGATGGTCCAGTAAATGGTGTCGACAATTTTTGTGCTGTACGATTCCGGAACGATGCCGTTTTTGATACAGGCAGCCACATCAACGGCCATCTTGATTTTTTTGGCGGGAAAAAACTTGTACCTCTCCCCGCTCTGGGAGGTCAGGTAGGTTTCGGGGTTATCGCTTTTAATAAACCCGATGAGATCTTTCAGCTCGATGTAATCCTTGATGCCGTAGTCGTAATAGGGGATGTAATCGTTGGAGCCATCCTGGTACTGGACCTGCGACAAGGTGAATGGAAGCGGATCGGATTCATAGACCTTACTGAACATCTGCTGGACATACCATCCGCCGGAGGCCAGTTCGTAATTGACGTTCCTCACATCGGTCCTGACCCCTTCAACCTCCTGGTTGTACCACAGGGGGAATGTGTCGTTGTCGCCGTTGGTAAAGAGAACTGCATTTTTATCACATGAATTGAGGTAGTTTGCAGCATAATCCCTGGCGGTGAATTTTCCCGAACGATCGTGATCGTGCCAGTTTTGTTCGGCCATGATTCCGGGAACGAGCACCAGCGATAACAGTGCTGCAACGGCGACGGAGACCAGCGATTTCATCTTCAGCCTTTCTGTAAGAAAATCGGCAAGAAAAAGCACGCCAAGCCCTGTCCAGATTGAAAAGGCGAAAAAGGAGGCGGCATAGGAATAGTCACGTTCCCTTGGTTCGTAAGGCTGCTGGTTAAGGTAGGTGACAATGCCGAGACCGGTGAGCAGGAAGAGCAGCATGACCACGATGCCCCACTGGTAATTTTTCCTGAACTGGTAAAAGATGCCGGCCAGCCCCAGCAGGAACGGGAGCATGAAATACTTGTGGCTGGCCATAGTCTTCAGGCTGTCGGGGAGGTCTGAAACCGGCTTGCCGATACGCATGGTGTCGATAAAGGGAATGCCTGTGATCCAGTTGCCGTTCCTGATGCCTCCGAAGCTCTGTTCGTCATTCTGCCGGCCGCAGAAATTCCACATCAGGTAGCGCAGGTACATCCATGAGACCTGGTAGGTGAAAAAGAATCTCAGGTTCTCAGTGAAGGTGGGCCTGTTTATTGAGGCTGGCTTTCCGTCAGGGCCGGTAGTTTCAACCGGGACCCCGGGACCGCCCCATGTCCTGTAAAACTCGGCGCAGTTTTTTCGCTGGGTGCTCCACATTCTCGGGAAGATGGAGGTGAACTGCGGGTCATAAATGGGAACAACTCCCTTCCGGTCATTGATAACAATATATTTTCCCGACTTTTGATCCTTTTTGTAGACCGGGGTCCCGTTGCCATAATCGACGACAGGCGCCGTATAATACTGCCCGAATAAAAAGGGCCACGTGCCGTATTGCTCGCGGTTCAGGAATGAGACCAGGCTCACGGCGTCCTTCGGGGCGTCTTCGTTGATAGGTGTTCCCGCGTTGGAGCGGA